>CAYFRA010000006.1:0-36516 GCA_964345395.1 uncultured Paludibacter sp.
TTCTATCTCCTCATCATCATATGCATCAATCCACCACCATTTTTTACGTTGGTGTAGCCATATTGACGTAAGATTTGTTGGGCATAAGCTGAGCGAGCACCTGATGCACAATATAGCGTAATATCACGATCCTTGTCTCCAAACTCTTCTAACCTTGCTTCCATCTCATCAAGCGAAATGTTGATGGCATCGGGATAGGCACCGCCTAAAAACTCCATTGGGGTTCTTACATCTACTACAATTGGTGAAGATGTGTCTTTTGATGCTGTATTTGTCTCTACATCAATTTCCTTTTCACTTCTCTTTTCATCTTCAAGTGTTTTATGCTCTAATTCGGGTAGTACGATTTGAATGGTCTCAAAACCTACAGCATAGGCTTGGCGTACTAAAGATGAGTGTCCTCCCGAAATGTTCCAAACTTGCTCAATGCCAGCTCCTTTAAGCATACGAAGTGCTTGGTGACCTTTTTTACCAAAATCATCATATACCAAAACTTTTGAATCCTTAGGTATGGATTTTAGCTCCTCTTTGAGCATCTCTAATGGGATATTGTAGGCTCCTTGAATGTGAGATTTTTCAAAAGCAAACATATCTCGAACGTCAATTACAACAGGATTTTGTTCTTTTATCAATTCGTCTAATTCCATTGTTGTAACCGAAGGACTATAACCTGATTTTCTATTTTCGGCAGCAAAAGCAGCCATATTGATTGCGTCGTTAGCTGTTCCAAGTGGGGGTGAATAGGCAAAATCAATATCAGCTAAATCATGTATGGTCAATTTGCCTGTAATAGCAGAAGCGATTACATCTAATCGACGGTCGGCACCGGCATAGCCTGCAGTTTGACCACCAAGTACTTCGCCCGTTTCGCGGTTATAAACAATCATCACCGACACCTCTTCTGAGCCTGGATAGTAACTTGTGTGGTGTTCTTTATGAACAACGACAGCATCAGCGGGCAAACCCAATGAGCGAGCTTGCTTCAATGATAAGCCTGTGATTCCTGCTACGGCTTCAAAAACCCTAAGGATAGAAGTGCCGATAGCACCTTTGTAAGCATGTGAACCGCCTAAAGCGTTTTCAGCCGCAATTCGCCCTTGACGATTAGCGGGGCCAGCCAATGGGATACGCACTTTTTTGCCCGAAATCAGATGAGTAACCTCACACATATCACCAGCGGCGTAAATGTTAGCATCAGATGTTTTGAGATATTCGTCAACCAGAAGTCCACCTGATTCTCCAATCTCTAAGCCAGCATTTTCAGCTAATTGCAGTGTAGGACGAACACCAATTGACATCAATACCATATCAGAATTAACAACTGTGCCATCGTTCAGCTTTACAGTTTTGGGTGTTATAGCTACAACGCTTTTACCTGTATGAAGATCTACTCCATAAGAAAGCATCTCTTGCTCTATAAATCCTGCCATTTCTGAGTCCATCACAGCCATTACGTGAGGCATCATCTCCATAAGATGAACTTTAATACCTCGTTTTACCAATGCTTCAACCATTTCGAGTCCGATAAAACCACCACCAATCACTACTGCCTCTTTCGGTTCTTTTTCTGTAATATGATGTTGAATTTTATCCATATCATTCAATGTCCACAATGTAAAAACGTGGTCGAGGTTTGAGCCTTCAATTTTTGGCATAACAGGGCGTCCACCTTGTGCCAAAATCAACTTATCATAATTATAATAATTGATTAGTCCTGTGCGCACATCTAATGTTTTTATCCTCTTCTCTTCACGATTAATTTCAGTAACACGGGTGTTGATGTGTACATCTACTTGATATTGCTCGTAAAAGCTTTCGGGACTTTGAAGAATTAGCTTTGAACGACTTTTGATATCGCCACCAATGTAGTAGGGTAAACCACAGTTTGCAAAAGAGATATCGGGTCCTGCTTCAAACATAACTATCTCTGCATCTGGAGATAGACGGCGTGCTTTGGCAGCAGCGGTAGCACCAGCTGCAACTCCGCCTACAATAAGAATTTTTTCCATTTTTTCCTATATAAATTTTTATAATAAATTTCTTTACAATATGCGTGTAAAACTCAGCAGTCTAATGTCTCTTATGCGAAACAATGATAAGACTTATGATTTTGAAATGCAAAATTACTATAATTCTTTCATATAAGAACATATGTACGAGCGTACATTTGTTAAACAAGTGTAATGACGTGTTTGAAAAGAGAGAATTGTTTATTAATTGGCAGATTGATAGGTAGTTATGTGGTTGTTAGGTGTTGCCTATATCGATATAGAGAGATATTAATATTTGAGAAAAGTTAAGCCGTTATGGAGACCTTCGGTTAATTCTTGAATCGTTGTTTCTTCTAACATTTTTTTTAACTCATCTCGTACATAAGAAAATTTGTGATGAACGGGGCAAGGTTTATCGTCGTTGCATTTTGGCAAACCCAAGCCACATCCGTGATAGATAGCATCTCCATCGATAGCGTAAACTATGTGTTTCAACCTTAATTCTTGAAGTTTGCTCTTTTCAATAAAAAACCCACCAGTGGGTCCTTTTACGGAATCAACAATATTGTTTCTTGCGAGTTTTTGTAATATTTTTGCAGTGAAAGCCTCAGGCAAATCAATATCCTTAGCAATCTCCCTGGTGGTAACTCGATCACCATCTACAGAGTGCTCGGCTATGTATAATGTAGCCCTAATCCCATATTCACATGCTTTTGAAAACATAATCGAAACTTTTAATTCAGCTACAAAGGTAGTAAAAAAACAACTAATATAAATCAATTCAATAAAATAAGGTTGAATTGTCATTCAAGACAGAGATAATAGTTCTAATTGTTTCTGATTTTAGCAATATATTCGGTTAATTGATTTATAATATCCTCACCACTTCCCGATACTTCAAACTTTGCTTTTGCGTAAAATGATTCTCTTTCTTTAAGTTTATTGCTAATATAAGATTTTAATTCTGTTTTATTCAAATTGGCAATAAGAGGGCGAATTGATAAATCTGTGTCCAAAAGGTTGGTCATCAATTGCTGGGGACTTTGCTTGATATAAATCGTTATTCCTTTCCTGTTCATCATTTCCATATGATTATGATGGCAAGGAGCACCTCCACCCGTAGCAATGATAGCATTCTCTAAGTGAAATAAAGATATAAGTGCTGATGATTCTATTTCTCGAAATGCTTTTTCGCCATCGGTTTCAAAGATTTCAGCAACAGTACGTTTTGCATTCATTTCGATCACTTCATCAAGATCGTAAAAAGGGAGAGATAGGGCTTCGGCAACAATTTTGCCATAGCTTGTCTTACCCGATCCCATAAAACCAATTAAAAAAACCAACATAATTATCAAAATAAATTATAGATATTGATTCGCAAAGTTAATCATAAAGAATAGAGAAGCAAATAACATAATGTAGCAAATTAAATTATATTACTTCTTTATGACACATTCATATTGTTTTGTGTTGCTATATTCAAGACAAAAAGAAATATAGCAAACATATTTACATAAGCAATATGACAGATGTTGGCTTCAAATATGTGAAATATGTCATATTTAAACCTCTTTTGGGGCAAATAAATTGACAAAAAGAAAGCAAATACAAATATTTGTTTTATCTTTGTTGTATTAAATAATAAACTCGATCCATGAAAAGAAAGAGAAAAGTATTGATGATTTTTACGGGTGGTACCATCAGTATGGTGTCTGACCCCGAAACTGGTGCATTAAAGCCAGCAACATTTGAATTTATGCTTGAAATGATGCCCGAGTTAAAAGATTTGGGAATTGAAATCAAAGCAGAACCTATGTTGCCAATGGTTGACTCGTCTGATATTGGTCCTGACACTTGGGAGAGAATAGCTTTAATTATAAAGGGAAATTACGAGATATATGATGGCTTTGTAGTATTACATGGAACAGATACGATGTCCTATTCAGCTTCGGCATTGAGTTTTATGTTGGATGGATTAAAAAAACCTGTTGTTTTTACTGGTTCACAACTTCCTATTGGTAAAGTGCGTACAGATGCAAAAGAGAACCTGATTACAGCAGTAGAAATAGCAGCTGCAGCCGATGAGAACGGGGAAGCTATGGTTCCAGAAGTTTCTCTCTATTTTGAAGATAAACTTTTTAGAGGTAATAGAACTACAAAGCAAAGCTCTGAGAATTTTAATGCCTTTGCTTCTTTTAACTATCATGTATTAGCCGAAGCGGGAGTGCATATAAAATACCATCCTGCATACATCCGAAAACCTGTGAATGGAGATCCACTGAAGGTAAGAACGAAAACAGATAGGAATGTTGCTATACTGAAAGTTTTTCCGGGTATTAACAAACAAACGGTGCTGGGAATTTTAAGCCAAGAGGGCTTAAAAGCTGTGGTTTTAGAGACATTTGGAGCTGGCAATACCCCACAGTTTGAGTGGTTTACTAATGCCCTCAAAGAAGCTAATGATAGAGGTGTAATCATTGTCAATAAAACCCAATGTCCGATTGGGTCGGTAGAGATGGGCTTGTATGAAACCAGTTTGAATTTGATGCAAGCTGGTGTTATCAGTGGGCATGATATCACTACAGAAGCATTGATAACCAAACTGATGTATTTATTGGGAGACTTTGATGATATTGAAAAAATTAAACAATTGATACAAACTGATTTATGTGGAGAGTTGACTGTCCATAAGTATTGATTTCTATACACACACGATTAAAAAAGGTGTAATTTATGCATCCCGACATAAGCTACACCTTTTTTATATTTTAAAAATATTACTACTCAGCTAAAGAGTTCCAACCTTGTGCTTTCAGGGGAATTATATCACCCCCTCTGCCAACGAGATTTATACCGTGCTCTTTTGAAGTTATATGCCCTACGATATACACATCATCCAACTGATCTATTTTTTCATAATCATCTATTGATGCTGTAAAAAGAAGCTCGTAATCTTCACCGCCATTAAGAGCCGCTGTAACGATATTCATACTCAATTCTTCTGCCATTTTAGTGGCTTGCATATGAAGTGGAATTTTATCTTCAAAAATTTTGCAACCAACATCGCTCTGCTTGCAAATATGAATTAATTCAGAGCTCAATCCGTCTGAAATATCCATCATTGATGTAGGTTTTATGCCTTTTGAAGCGAGTAAGTTAATCACATCTGCGCGTGCTTCTGGTTTCAGTTGTCTTTCAAGGATATATTCTCTACCTGAAAAATCGGGTTGAATATCTTCACTTTGACCTTGGAAAACTAATTTTTCACGTTCTAAAAGCTGTAAACCCATATAAGCTGAACCTAAGTTTCCAGTTACACAAATCAAGTCGTTTTCCTTAGCTCCATTGCGATATACTATCTGATCTTCATCGCCCTCGCCCATGCAGGTGATGCTGATGGTCAATCCAGTGAGCGAAGCAGAAGTGTCGCCACCCACCAAATCAACGCCATAGTTTTTACACGCCAAATGGATGCCTTCATAAATCTCTTCTAAATGTTCAACTGAAAAACGTTTTGATACACCAAGAGAAACTACAATTTGCTTGGGCTGCCCATTCATCGCATAAATATCAGAGAAATTTACGACACAAGCCTTATAGCCCAAATGCCTCAAAGGAGTGTAAATCAAATCAAAATGAATGCCTTCAAGTAGCAAATCTGTTGTTACCAAAACTTTTTTATTTTTATAGTCCAACACCGCTGCATCGTCACCCACTCCTTTTAAGGAAGAGCTGTTTTGTAATTGAAATTTATCAGTAAGTCTATCAATCAAACCAAACTCACCGATATTTGAAATATCTGTCATTTTTTTGTCAATTAAAGTTTCTGTTTTTTTAAGCTATAAAGCAACTTGATCTCTTCGCTCCAAGCATCTTCGTTGGGAGTTTCAAGAATAAGCGGTAAATCATCAAAGCGGCTATCGTTCATTATAAAAGAGAAGGTGTCTAAGCCGATAAGACCATTGCCCAATTCGTCGTGGCGATCAACTCGCGATGCTAATTCCTTTTTACTGTCATTGATATGCATTCCTTTAAGGTATTGAAAACCAATAACATTTTCAAAATGAGCAAAAGTTTTATTGAACTCATCCAAAGTTCGTATGTCATAGCCTGAAGCAAAAGCATGAGCCGTATCAATGCAGACACCTACGCGCGATTTGTCTTCAACTTGATCAATAATTTGGGCTATTTGCTCAAAATTGTGTCCAAGATTGGTGCCTTGTCCTGCTGTGTTTTCTATAACTGCAATTACACCTTTTGTTTTTTCTAATGTCCAATTGATTGAATCGGCGATGTTAGTCAAACAATCATCAATTGAAATTTTATTCAAATGACTGCCTGGATGAAAATTCAATCGATCTAAGCCAAGTTGTTCGCATCGTTGCATCTCATCTAAAAAAGCATTACGAGATTTCTTTAGTGCGTCTGCATCAGGGTTTCCAAGATTGGTCAAATAACTGTTGTGTGGTAAAATATGTTTTGCTTCGTAGCCATATTTTTGACAGTTTTCTTTAAATTTCTCAATACTTTCATCTGTCAAAGGTTTTGCTACCCACTGGCGTTGATTTTTTGTAAAAAGGGCAAAAGCTGTTGCACCAATATTATGTGCGTTGATTGGGGCGTTTTCTACTCCACCAGCTGCGCTCACATGAGCTCCTATATATTTATTCATTTCTTCAAATTATAATTACAATAAAATACAAATATAGCGAAGTATAGTAAAACAATCAATTATTTGTAAGAAATTAATTGTAAGACAATTTGTCAGATAGTTTGATTTGTAATGATATCTTGTGTCAATTCTGCTGAATTTTAAAACAAAACTGTATTAGGTACTGTTTTTGATTATACTTTAATTGTAAATTCAAGTTATTGATTAAATTTGTAAGATGTTATAACAAAAAATATATTATGGCAGTAAAATATTCAGAAAAACTAAACAATGTCTTCTATTATAGCGTGCAAGAGGCTGAGCGTTTGGGTAACGATTATATTGGGGCTGAGCACCTTTTGTTGGGAGTTTTGCGAATAGCTGACGAGCGCTCTATCACAATTTTTAAGGAGATGAAAGTGGACATTGATATTATCAAACAACGGATTGAGGCAATGGTGAAAACCGACAAAGAGCCTACAGGTGCTGAGGCGGTTTTTTTGCGAAGCACTGAACGAATAAAAAAGTTGTTGGAATTGGAGGCTATGTCAATGGCTTCTGACGAGGCCGAAATTGTGCATCTATTATTAGCGATATTGAAAGATAAAAATAATTTGGCAGTTGATGTGTTGAAGGAGTTTGGTATGACATATGACACTTTCCAAAAACATCTCAATAAGCCAGCAGAGGTAGAAGGAGCTTACCCATCAGAAGATGATGAAGATGACGACGATATTAACCCTTCAAAGAAAAAATCGAAGCAAAGAGCACCACAGCAGAGTGATACGCCAGCGTTAGACACATTTGGCACTGACATTACTAAAGCGGCATCTGAAAACCGACTTGACCCCGTAGTAGGTAGAGAAAAGGAGATTGAGCGGATTGCTCAAATTCTTAGTCGTAGAAAGAAGAATAATCCCGTGTTGATAGGTGATCCTGGTGTGGGAAAATCTGCTATTGTAGAAGGTTTGGCTATGCGAATCGTGCAGCGTAAAGTTTCACGTGTATTATTCGACAAGCGTGTTGTCTCTTTAGATATGGCCTCAATTGTGGCTGGTACCAAATATCGAGGACAGTTTGAGGAGCGAATCAAAGCCATTTTGAATGAAATACAAAAGAACCCCAATATCATTCTGTTTATTGATGAGATTCACACCATTGTTGGTGCAGGAGGTTCGCCCGGTTCATTGGATGCTGCCAATATGCTCAAGCCAGCTTTAGCAAGAGGTGAAATTCAATGCGTAGGAGCAACTACAATGGATGAGTATCGCAAAAGTATTGAGAAAGATGGAGCACTTGAACGCCGTTTTCAGAAGGTAATTGTTGACCCAACTACCCCAGAAGAAACACTGCTTATTTTACAAAATATCCAAGATAGATACGAGTATCATCACAATGTAAAATATACGCCAGAAGCAATTAAAGCTTGCGTGAAGCTGACAGATAGATATATAACTGACAGAAGTTTTCCGGACAAAGCCATTGATGCATTAGATGAAGCCGGTTCAAGAGTGCATATAGCAACTGTAAACGTGCCAGATGAGATAGAGAAATTGGAACAGCTGTTGGAGCGTTTGAAGATAGAGAAAAATAAAGTTATATCTGAGCAGAAATACGAAGAAGCAGCCCCAATTCGAGATATGGAGAAAAAGGCTCAATATGAATTGGATGATGCCATAAAGCGTTGGGAAAAAGAGTCGATGGAGAATCCAGAAACTGTGGATGAGGAGAAAGTAGCTGAGGTTGTTGCTATGATGTCAGGTGTACCAGTTCAGCGAATAGCACAAGCAGAAGGATTGAAGTTGCGTCAAATGGGTGAAGAGCTTAGCTCAAAGGTGATAGGACAAGATGATGCCGTAGTAAAAATTACCAAAGCCATTCAAAGAAATCGTATTGGACTCAAAGACCCCAATAAACCAATTGGTACTTTTATGTTTTTGGGACCTACAGGTGTGGGTAAAACACATTTAGCTAAAATTCTTTCTGAATTTATGTTTGACAGCACCGATTCGCTTATCCGCATCGATATGAGTGAATATATGGAAAAATTCACTGTTTCGAGATTAGTTGGAGCACCTCCTGGATATGTGGGTTATGAAGAGGGCGGGCAACTTACAGAGCGAGTTCGTCGTAAGCCTTACTCCATTGTTTTGTTGGATGAGATTGAGAAAGCACATCCCGATGTTTTCAATATTTTGCTTCAAGTGATGGACGAAGGTCGTTTGACAGATAGCATGGGGCGTAGAGTAGATTTTAAAAACACCATCATCATTATGACCTCTAATGTAGGTACACGACAGCTCAAAGATTTTGGAAAAGGAGTTGGTTTCAGTGTAGATGATAATAATGCGATAGATTTAGAACACTCAAGAAGCGTGATACAAAAAGCACTTAATCGAACATTTGCACCTGAATTTCTCAACCGAGTTGATGATATCATCATGTTTGACCAATTGACTAAAGATGATTTGAAGAAAATTATAGATTTAGAGTTGGTGGGGTTATTTAAGCGAGTTGTGGATTTGGGTTTGAAATTGGAATTGACCAATGAAGCTAAGGAGCTAATTGCAGAACGGGGATATGATGTGCAATTTGGAGCACGCCCATTGAAAAGAGCTATTCAACGCTATCTGGAGGATGAGTTGGCTGATATTGTGCTATCAGGCGAAGCGGTAGAGGGAGATGTAATATTGATGGATGTGAATGAAGCAAAAGATGCAGTAAAAGCCAAGGTATTAAAACCCGAAAACAGTGTCGTAGAATAATATTATACATAATTTCAAAAATAAAGGTGACCTAAAATAGTCACCTTTATTTTTTTAAGTTTACACATCAGAGTTTCTCTACATATACTTGACCCGCTTCATATCTCACCACCTTGACACTATTGCCCTTTTCAATAAAGTCATTATTTTCAGAAATAGCATCGTAAGATTTTTTATTGATTCTCACCTTGCCTGATGGTCTTAAGTCTGTAGTAACAAGCCCAGTTTCACCTATTACTTGAGCTTCTTCAATAGGTACACCTATGTATCCATCTTTATTATCTAAAGTTGTGTGCAAGGCCATTTTGTTCAATAATCCTTTTGACCCAATTTTTGAAGTAAGATAAATAATGGCTCCAAAACTCATTAGCAGCCCACCCGAAACGGTTAGAAATGCAGTAATTGTATCTGTAGCTTGAACATGTTTGAAATCGAATCTGAAATTATCAATCAAACTAAGAGCAAGTCCCACAACAACCAAAATAATGCCTGATATCCCCACAAAACCAAAGCCAGGAATTGCAAATATCTCAATAAGAATAAGAGCTATGCCTATAAAAAAGAGTAAAATCTCCCAATGCTCGGCCAAGCCATCGATGTAAAGAGGGGCAAAGTATAAAACTGCTGCGGTAATAGCTACAATCAGCGAAAAACCAACTCCTGGAGTTTGAAGTTCGAAATAGATGCCACCAATAATTAGCATAATAAGAATACTTTGAAATATGGGGCTTGTCATAAACCCTTTAATATTATCCCAAGTTGTAGGTTGAAATTTGACCAATTCATAAGGTTTTTCGTTCAGTTCTTGCTTGATAATTTCGCGGATATTTTCAGCAGTTCCGTCGCAATAGTTGTGTTCGATAGCCTCGTTTGTAGTAAAAGTCAGCACTTTGCCCGAGTCGGTTACATTCTCAATAACGGTGCGTTCATCTACCATAGCTTCGGCAATGAGAGGGTCGCGTTTCCATCTATAAGTGGTGTCATTGCCATTGACAACCGCTACTTTGCCTTTAGCTTCGGCGGTAGCACGCATAGTAGCACGCATATATGATTGATATTTGTCTGGGAGTTTTTGTCCAGTTTGATCAACAACCGTTGCCGCACCTATGGTAGCACCACGCCGCATATATATTTTATCACAGGCTATAGAGATTAATGCTCCCGCAGAAGCTGCATTGTTGTCTATAAAAACCCATACAGGCACTTCACTATTCAAAATCTTGGTTCGTATCGAATCAGCAAAGTTTACTTCACCTCCATAGGTGTTCATTTCAATTATAATATTTTCGGCACCCAAAGACTCTGCTTCAGCAAATCCCTTTTGGATATACAACCAAGTGGTGCTACTCACATTTTTTTTAAGATCAATTGAAAAAACTATTGCTTTATTTTGATCATTGGCATAAGCCTGAAATGTAAAAGCAAAGAGTAGGAGAATTAAAAAGTTTGATTTGAATATTTTTCTCATGATTTGAATATTTTTCTACAAATATAGTAAATATGAAATATTATTCGTATATTTGCAATGGAAATAAAAATTATTTCCAATGAGTTCTTTGTAAAAATACTTATTCAGTATAAAAAACTGACACTCACGTGGTCTTAAATATTAAAATTTAGGAACAATTTTTCAATGGATTCATTTTAGCTTGTTTTCACACGCAAAAATTAAACTAAAATGAAAGGAAATAAACTTGAAAAAGACTTAGTAGCGCTTCAAAACAATATGAGAAACTTTGCTTTCTCTTTGACGCTTGATCGTGATGATGCAGAAGATTTACTTCAAGAAACAACCTTGAAGGTATTGGATAATAAGGATAAATTCACCGACAACATCAATTTTAAAGGGTGGGTTTTGACAATTATGAAAAATATTTTTATAAATAATTATCGTAAAATTGTCAGAAACAAGACGGTGTTTGATCGAACAGATGATTTACATCATTTGAATATCTCACAAGACTCTGGTTTTGACACTCCTGATGGCTCGTTTGCATATGGTGAAATCAACAAAAGCATCAACTCTTTTGCCGACGAATATCGCATTCCTTTTCAAATGCATATTCAGGGGTATAAATATGAGGAGATTGCTCAAGAGATGAATTTACCAATTGGAACTGTAAAAAGTAGAATCTTCTTGGCACGAAAAAGATTACAGGAGCAGTTAAGAGACTATAAGTAGTTTTATTTAGAATTAAGGGTAAAAACTTATTCATAAAGAACAGAGTTAATTTTATTTAGCTCTGTTTTTTTTATTTAATAGAAATTCTAATATTATTCATCCTTAACGGTGCAACCTTAGAAGTGGCATCTGCATCAAAAACTTGTAATGTGTTTATTCCTTTTGCCCCCGAAGGAATGGCTGATTCGGTGCTGTATTCGACCCATTCGTCAAGTGGAGTGATGCTAAATTGCAGAGACTCTTCAAAACGATTGAAATACTTAATTACAATCTGATTAACACCTTTTTTTAGTTGTAAAACTACAATCTCTTTTTGATATGAGGGGCGATGGGTTAAGCAGTGTGCTGTGATGTAATTCCCATTTAATAAAAGATACATACCATTGCCACTTCCAACTTCAAGAGCAATTTCCATGTCTTTTTTGGCAATAAGTTCCTGTAAGATGAGAATACTCCCGCGTTGATTGAGCTCTAACTCGAGTTTGCAGCCATAAGGAAAATCATTCAGCTCTAACCATTCATTACTTTTCAAGTCCACATTTCTATTGACAATATCTTGGTATCCTGTTTTTTGGGTAACATTGTTATTGCTTATAAAACTGTCGTTTTCGTAAGGTAAATTTCCAAAAACTCCTCTGCCACGCTGCATATACAGTTTGCCCCATTTTATATTTTTTTTGTCTAATTTTTTAAGCTTGCTCTCTGTTGGATCTAATTTTATTCTTTTTTCATTGCCATTTAATTTGAGAACAATGTTGCGGTTTTTCTCTAAATCAGTAAAATATATTTTCGCCTTTTTTTCGCTTTTCTCTGAATTAAAATTCCAAGTGTAGCTTGTTAAGCTCTTATATCCACAATAATAATCTAAGCTTGAATGTGCGAAAGTGGGTGTAGCGTTGTTGGCATAGAGAATTTTATTTTTTTCTAAGAGAAAGTTAGGGCTTGTATGATAGCCATTTTCAAACTCAATTTCAACTACAGGAAATATCAAATTTTGTGGTAATTTGTCGTTGTCTATCTGGAAAGAAATCGTTTTATTTTTATGGTTTTGTGAATACGGTAACTCTTTGTCAGAATGGCCAAGTATTTTTACGGATCTAATTTTACCATCAATCTGTTTGAGTGTGATCTCTCCGACTGATTCAAAAGGGAAGATATAGAGTTTGTTTTCTCTTGCTGTTACGCCATATTTATCGTCATAGTAGGGGAGGGGGTTGGCTTTTGATGCATAAATGGCTTTTTCATTTACCGAGAGCCACTCTCCGATGTTTAGTAAAACCTCTTTTTCGAACTCAACCACAGAGCCATCACCTCTTGGCCCTATATTGAGCAGATAATTGCCCCCGTGCGATGCCACTTGTATTAAACTTTTTATTTTCTCTTTGGTCTTATCCTCTACATTTCCACGTTGCTGCCACGAACGATAGCCCCAAGTTTCATTAAACATCGATGCAGCGGTTTGCCAAGGGTGTCCCATTTTGTAGTTTGGATATTCGTTGTCAGCCATAACACTAAAATCAACAAAATCATTGCCCAGTCTGCCGCTAATCATGCAGTGAGGTTGCAGTTGATTTACTAAATTATAAAGCTCTTTGCTTTGTTGCAAACTGAGAGAACCCATATCAAACCAAATTTCAGAAATATCACCATAATTGGTCATAATCTCCTCCACTTGTTTCATATTGAATTGATGATGCTCGGGGGTAATGGGGTCGGCGTTGTGGCTCGAAATGGGGTATGCCTGAGGATAATTCCAATCGATTAGCGAAAAATATACTGCAAAATCGATACCTCCACGCTGGCAAGCTTCTGCAAGCTCCCGCATCAAATCTTTTTTATACGGAGTAGCATCAACGATGTTGAATTGGGTATGTTTTGAGTGAAAAAGACAAAATCCATCGTGATGTTTTGAAGTGAAAACTATCGATTTCATACCGGCATCTTTTGCCAAACTCACAATGCTATCTGCATTCCATTTGATTGGGTTAAATTGTTTTGCTGTGTTTGCATACCAATCACTAAAAATCCCAGCAAATGATTGAATCTGCTCGCTATATCCGCTTTCAACAGGTTTGCCATTATACACTCCTCCATATTCAGAATAGAGTCCGAAGTGGATAAACATCGAAAACTTTTGGTCGAGCCATGCTTGGTTGGGTTTTAGTTGTGCAAAACTAAAATTGAATGCTATCAGCAGCAATAGTGCTATAAGTTTGGTTTTCATGTTTGGTTTTCTTAAGCTATTTATGATACAAATATAATGAAAGTTTTTCAGCTTTTGCTACTTATATTCGGTTGCGGATAACTGTTTTTGATAAGAGAATTAAAAGTAGAGGTTTTGTCGCTTTTTGTTTGCATCTGAATAAATTTCTATATAAATTTGTTGTTTGAACATAAAAACAAAACTATGAAGCTAAGAACAACTATTATTCTGCTCGTTTTATCGGTTGCATTGTCATTTGCTGGTAAAAAAACAAAATTAGTAATATTACATACCAACGACACACACAGTCAGGTGGAGCCTTTAGAAGATAACGATATGGGTGGCTATGCACGTAGGGCTGGTTTAATAAAACAGATAAGGAACGCAGAGAAAAACGTATTGTTGTTGGATGCTGGAGATTTTTCGCAAGGCACACCCTATTTCAATTTTTATAATGGGAGAGTAGAGGCAAAAGCCCTTTTGATGATGAAATACGATGCAGTAACTTACGGTAACCACGAATTTGATAATGGGATGGACACATTAGCCACAGTATTGAAAGATTATCCTTTGCCGATGATTGTAGCAAATTATGATTTGAAAAATACGCCATTGGATAAATATACAGAGCCTTATAAAATATTCAAACGTGGGGGGCTGAAAATAGGAGTTTTTGGAATGGGTGTTAGATTGAATGGGCTTACATTTGATAAAAATATAGCAGGTTTGATCCTTAAAGATAATATTGAAACTGCAAACGAGACCGCTCGATATTTGAAAGAAGTGAAAAAATGTGACTTGGTAATCTGTTTGTCGCACATGGGTGTATCAACTCGCGGCGATGATGCCAATGATTTTGATGTGGCGGCTGCATCTACAGATATTGATGTTGTGATAGGAGGACATTCGCACGAAATGATAGAGGACACAACTGTAGAAAATGCAAACGGACAGCCTGTTATCGTTGCTCAAATGGGAGGGAAAGGCTTGAATATGGGCAGGATAGACCTCTGTTTTGAAAAGAGATAGAGCTATTTGCTTATTGACTTTTGTTTGGCCAAAATAACAGAACCAAGCAGTAAAGGGAAGATATAGTTAATCAACCATAACACAACACTTGTCAGCACCACACCAACTTCATTTGATGTAAATGAAGAAAGAATCAGAAGCGAAACGGTGCCTCTGATTGCGGGTTCAGCAATTGCATATGATGGTGCAAAGGTAACAATTAGATAAGTGGTTGGTATCGCTAACACGCCTTCCCAAAAGCTTAAATCAATTCCGAAAAAAGCCAAAGTATAGTAAAATTGAATGCAATAAACGAGATATCTCAATGTTGTGAATAGCACTATTGCCAATATCTGAGCAAAGCTATAGTTGTAAATAATTTGAATAAACTCTCTTATCTTTTCGGAATATTTGTTGCTAAAACTGTTTTTTGTGATAAAAAACAATACCACCAACAGAGCAATTACGGCTATTACAATCAGTGCTATCTTTATCAGATAGTTGAATGCGATAGCTTCGTTTTTATAGTGCAAATAGAATAATGAAGCTGTTGTTACTCCAAAGAGTATTAAAATAAAATTTTGAAAAAAACTACTGACCAAACTCAAAATCACACCTTTCGCCTTGTTTCCTTCAGAAAGAAAAAGTATTCTGCCTGCAAAGTCTCCAATTCGATTTGGAGAAACAAAACCCGTAGCAATACCACTCAAAATAGATTTTAATGCACGAACAAAACTTATGTTTTCAATAGCTTTGACTATAATTTGCCATTTTTTAGCTTCTAAACCAATGTTGAACGGCATTAAAATCAGAACAATCAGAAGTGACAATAATCGATTTCTATTTGCATTTTGAAAATGGTGGCTCAATTCGTTCCAAACTTCCACCTGTGATAAGGTGAAAAACAGATAAATAAATACCCCAGACACAATGATCCATCTGAATATCCTGAAAGCTATATTTTTTCTCTTACTCATTTTTAATTTTGAAAGTGAAATGTTTTTGTGAAAAGTAACTTATAATAACCGTGATAATTGTTATCAACATTTTAGATGGTGTAGGATAGAATCTCATTAAGTCAACAAAAATTTTCAGACCAAAATAATTGATTAAAAGGTTAAGGCCTACAACAAGAGAGTATCGAAATAGCTGTTTGCTGCCTCGCAATTGAGAGGCGGTAAATGTTACATACTTTTGGAGTAAGAAACCCGTAAACAAAGAGATAGGAAAAGTAACAAACAGAGAAGCTATATGTGGGCTCAGCGTTACAAAACCTAAATTGACAAGTTGTTTTTGAATAATGAAATTGTAAGTAATGAAATAAAGTACCCAATCGAAAACCATATTAGATGCACCTGACACGGAATACCTAAAAAACTGCAAACTTATATATTTGCGGAAAGGTGGATAAAACAGATCGATAAGGTCGCTGATATATTTTCCGATTATGACAAACAATTTTCTCATTTATTGGGTTGTTTTGCCTTGTAAAGTAGATTATTTGGATAAAAATGACTATTTTTGTGGAACTTTACAAGTATTGATTGCAAATATATAAAAAATCAGTGTTGTAGAGCAAAATAATCAACCCTTTCTTAATTGAATATGCCAGACGACTATCATCAGAATGATGCAAGTAAAAGCAAAAAAATACTTGGGACAGCATTTCTTGATCAATCAAGAGATAGCGGATCGTATTGCTGCGAGTTTATCGTTGCATGAAGCAACGTCGGTACTTGAGATAGGTCCTGGCATGGGTATTCTTACCCAATATTTACTTCAAAATCCCTTTGCAAATCTTAAAGCAGTTGAAATTGATAGCGAATCTATTCGTTATCTCAACAAACATTTTCCCAAATTAGATGTGATAGAGGGTGATTTTCTCGAAATGGATATATCTGAATTGTATCAAGGCAAATTTCATTTGATAGGCAATTTTCCTTATAATATATCAAGTCAGATATTTTTTAAAGTGTTGGATTATAAAGAGCAAATACCTGTGGTGGTGGGAATGCTACAAAAAGAAGTAGCAGAAAGATTGACATCAAAGCCAGGTAAAAAAGCTTATGGAATTTTAAGTGTATTACTTCAAGCCTATTATTCTGCCGAATACTTGTTCACGGTGTCAGAACAAGAATTCGACCCTCCTCCTAAGGTCATGTCGGCTGTTGTTCGCTTTACCAGAAACGAAGTAGAGAAGCTTGATTGTAATGAGCAGTTATTTCGGACGGTGGTGAAAACAGCCTTTAATCAGAGACGTAAAACTTTGCGTAATTCATTAAAACAACTACTTCCTCAGGATAGGAATGTTATTGACAATGAGTTGTTTGACAAGAGACCCGAACAGTTGGGGGTTGATAAATTTGTTGATATTACAAATTTGATTGAAAAATATTCAAAATGATATTTTTTCATAAGAATTGAAATTCTTTCTTTGCAAAGTATGTCAGCTTGTGATTGGAAATAATTTAATCACGAAAAACAAAATCAATTTATGTAATCAGGATATGCAACAAAGTTGATTATCCAAAAAATAAATAGGAGACCAAAGTATGACAAAATTCACTTATGGTGAACTCAATAAGCTTCACCCACACGATATAGCACAAAAAATTATTGCACTGCCCGATGAGGAGCATGTGATGGCATTTATGACTTTGCCTGGAAAAATTAAGAGTGATGTGTTCAGTTATTTGACCTGGGATTTGAAAGAGCAGATACTCACATCACTTGGGACTTATGAAATTGCTGATATATTGAAATCGATGACTCCTGACGATAGGACAGCAGTTTTTGAAGATTTTCCAGATACAATAGTAAAAGATGCAGTAAATTTGTTGCCAGCCGAAGAGCGTCGAATAGCAATGGAATTGATTGGCTATGATGAAGATTCGGTAGGACGGATTATGACTCCACATTACATTCAAGTCCATCCAGATTGGAGTGTAAAACGCACCTTGCAACACATTAAGAAAAATGGACAAAGGGCTGAAACGCTTAACTATATCTATGTCGTGGATAAACAACAAAAGTTGATTAATGACGTAAGAATTGGCGTGATTTTGATGGCAGATGAAGACGAGTTGATTTCAAAATTGATGGGTAAATCTTTTATGGCGATAAAAACCATTCAAACTCGTGAAGAAGCCATTGAGATATTCCAGCAATATGACCGTTCTGCATTGCCCGTTATTTCAGATTCGGGTGTTTTGGTAGGGATTGTTACAGCGGACGACATTTTTGATGAGGTAGAGAAACGAGATACTGAAGACATTCAAAAGTTCGGGGGGGTTGAAGCATTAGATATGCCATATATGAGCACTGACCTTCTCACTATGGTAAGAAAGCGTGCAGGTTGGTTGGTGGTTCTGTTTTTAGGTGAAATGCTTACTGCTTCTGCAATGAGCTACTATGATGATGAGATAGGAAAAGCGGTAGTTTTAGCACTTTTTGTTCCTTTGGTAATTTCGAGTGGAGGTAACTCTGGTTCGCAAGCGGCAACCTTGATTATTCGTGCATTGGCTATTCAGGAACTGTCAATCAAAGATTGGTGGTATGTAATGCGTCGTGAGATTTTATCAGGTTTTATGTTGGGTTCGATCTTAGCGGTTGTTGGTATGACTCGTATTACAATATGGCAACAAGCAGGACTTTATGATTATGGAGAATATTGGTTCTGGATTGCATTAACCATTGGGATTTCACTGATATTTATTGTCCTTTGGGGTACTTTGACGGGCTCTATGATACCCATTATATTGAAGAAATTGAAAATGGACCCAGCAACATCATCAGCTCCCTTTGTGGCTACATTAGTTGACGTAACAGGGTTAATTATTTACTTCTCGATTGCAGCTTTATTGCTGACAGGGAAGTTATTGTAAAGTAATATACAAATAAAAATAAAACGCCTATATCAAAAAAAGATGTAGGCGTTTTTTTTATTGTTAGTTTACAAATTATCTCTTTATAAATCGTTCTTGTTTTGTGGTTTCTTCATTTTCGTATGTTATGATATAGATACCACTTGATAGTTCAGAAACATCTATTTCTTTCGTATTGCTCCTTTCAATTAATCTTGAACCTTTGGTATCATAAATGTTTATTGAAGTGATATCTGAAGAGCTTTTTATCCAAATCTTGTCATCTACAATGTTTGGGTAAATATGAAATTCGCTATCAACATTGTTATCATCTACAATAGAGTTGTCATCCACTTTTTTATTGGTGTATATACGTAGTTCGCCAGGATTCATCGAAATGGTCATCGAGGTACTGCTTACGTCAATCACATCACCGCTGATTAGCTCATACCAAGTGCCTGTATGTTGAAAATTTGGAGTAGCAGTGATGGTTGTATTGGCATCAAAATTACCAAGCATAACCATATTTAGGTCGCTATGCGTAACTGAGATTCTTTTTCCAGCCGTCCAGTCAGATGAGCCAACATTTAATTTATAGCTACCCTCTGTAAATACTTTGGGAAACTTTCTTTTTAGATTGATAGCTTTTGCAGATTGCTCATATGCTTTCTTTCTATGAGGCAAATTTAACCAAGTAAATGCAGGTGGTTTGGCATTGGTTCGTCCTCCAAAATCGTCAATGGAGTAATCAAAACCTAACTCACCAAATTGCCAAATCATCTTTGGGCCTGGAGTAAGAACTGAAAATGCAATAACTAAAGGAACACGTCCGATTCTAACAATTGAATCTGTTTTGACAACACCATTTCCATAAGTTTTTGCTTTGAAAAAAATACGCTCCTCGTCGTGGCTCTCTGCATATCCTACCCATCTGCGGGGAGACGAGTTCATACCATTAAAGTTTGCTTCATTAGCCCAGCCCATTGCTGCTTCGCTGTATGCGTGATTTATATTTCTCCACAAATACATTCCTTCTGATGCCAAAGTTGTCTCTTCGCTTCCACCCACAAAATGCTCTAAAATAAAGAGTGCATCGGGGTTTGTTTCAATTACGGATTGGTAATATTCTTTTAGATAATCCACACGGCTTTGGTCAAACTTGCCTTCCGTTCCACTGTTTTGTGTGAAACCTTTGGTTAAGTCCATCCGATAACCATCTACTTTATACTCCTCCAACCAATATCTGAGCACATCTTTGAAATACTCTCGCGTGGGTTTGTAACTGTGATTAAAATCGTTGAAAACACTAAACTGATGAGGTGCTGTAGGGTTCATCCAGGGGTTGTTGGTGGCAGGTCTGTTTTTGCTACCATCCCAAAAGAGCATAGCAAAAGGACTATTGCCTGTAGCGTGATTGAAAACCATATCCAATATCACTGCCATATCTCGTTTGTGACACTCATCAATAAACTTTTTGTACATTTCGGGTGTACCATAAGCTTTATCGGGAGCAAAAAACAGACTTGGATTATAACCCCAACTGTCATTTCCGTCAAACTCTTGGATTGGCAATAACTCAATCGCTGTTACTCCCAGCTCTTTCAAATAGTCTAACTTATCAATTGCAGCTTCTAATGTTCTTTCAGGTGTGAAGTCACGAAGAAGTAACTCATAAATTACTAAATTCTCAGGATGCTCGATCTTGAAATTTTTCACTTCCCAGTTGTAGTCATCTTTATTGCTTTGTAGGGTGGCTACCAATCCGGTTGTTTTTCCTTCTGGATATTCTGGGATATTGGGATAAATCACTCTTTTTTCATTGATCCACTTGTCGTTCCAAGGGTCGAGTACCAATTCGGTATATGGGTCAGTTATTCTGATTGTATTATCTACTAAGTATTGGAAACGATATAGCTTTTTAGGAGTTAAGTCATTGATTGTTATCCACCAATATTCCCCATCTTTTTTCATCTGATAAGCGTTGCGTTGCACCCAGTTATTGAAGTCGCCAATCACAAAAACATTTTGTTTGTTAGGTGCATGTAGTATCAAAGTAGCTTGCTTTCCATCGGCGGAGTAGCTAATGCCATTTTTTAAGCCACTCGGACGCGGTTCGCTCACTACAGCTGCAGGTACACAAACATTAACTGTGTCATATTTTACTTCATTTCCTGCAGTTGCTTTAGCAACCAATTGATAATCTATGGCTTGCGAATAGGTATAGCTGTAATCTAAAGTTTTAGTAGAATTGACTGTTTTGACACTATTGCCATTGATCAATAACTCCAAATTTGCTGTTTGTGAAGCGGTAATTTGAATGTTTTCTGTAGAGTTGAGCGTAGCAACTTTGTCTTTGTTTGGATTGCTAAAAGCTACATTGAAACCATCTTCATATACATCTATAAAGATATCTTGTCCGCCATCAGCTTTACCCTCTTTGGTTTTGTCGGCACTGCGAAACACAAAGGCTAACTGTTTTACTTTTTCGCCCGATTTTGTACCATAATATTCTTCAATGGTTGGACCAATAGTTAGTTTCCACTTGTTGTTGCCAAGCGGAACAAGTTTGTATTTGGCAGAGTTATCGCCCCAAGTGGGAGCATAGAGCCAGTTTCCCAAATTACTAACAACACCCGTATGTGCATATACATCACCATTGAAATCCATCAGACCTTTGGTACCAAGCGATGCATCAAAAATAACATCAACAGAACCGCTGTTTTGAGTGAAGATAACAGGGTCTGTTGTAACTATCTGAGAATTTACAAATTGTATAAACAGGATTGTTGAGATAAAAATAAGTAATCTGTTTTTCATATGATAAATGAGTTTAATTGTAATGATTAATAGCAAATATACAATATAATATCAATTCATTAGGTATCTTTGTTGGCTGAAAATGAATAAGCTTGATAACAAACGTTTGCATTGCTCTTTTGTTTTTGCCCGAAATCAAATTTTTAATATTCAAATGAAGCAAAACAATCACTCTTTGATCTATATTTTAATTGCTGTTTTAAGCTGGTCAACAGTAGCATCAGCTTTCAAAATAGCCCTGCGAGAGGTTAACTATTTTGAGTTGTTGTTAATCTCTTCACTAACAGCATTGTTTGTTTTCTTTATTGTGCTGTTGTTGCAGGGCAAAATCAAGCTTTTATCAAAAATAGATGTGAAAGTTTGGTTTGGGTTTGCTCTGATTGGTTTGCTTAACCCCACAGCATACTATTTGGTTTTATTCAAATCTTACGCTCTTTTGCCTGCTCAAATAGCCCAGCCTATCAATTATTTCTGGCCTATCATATTGGTGGTTATGTTGGCAATTGTACTAAAAGAGAAAATACAGAAATACAAATATATAGGTATGTTTGTCTCTTTTGTGGGTGTAGTTTTGATATCATTTGGTGCTGAATCTTTATCGGGTGTGAAATTATCGAAAATGGGGATACTGTTAGCATTTCTTAGTGCTTTTTTATGGGCAAGTTTCTGGATTGTCAACAGACGAAATCAAAAAATAGACTATGTCATTGCTCTATTCCTTAGTTTTCTATTTGGCTCTTTTTATCTTTTGCTTGCTTCATTGTTTGTGCCTGTTTCTATGTTATCAGCAAAAGCATTACTCTCCAGTGTCTATGTCGGTCTTTTTGAAATGGCTATTCCTTTTATCTTTTTTGGGATGGCATTGAGAAAAACCAATAACCCTGCATTGATCAATCAGCTTTGCTATTTATCTCCTTTTATCTCTCTGTTTATAATCCATCTTGTTTTGGGCGAAACAATATACCCAACAACCTACTTGGGACTTCTGCTAATCATTTTGGGCATTCTGCTTAATGAGTGGATTGGTAAAAGGAGAGAGAAATCCAAATTGTAACATAGCGATTTATAGTAAATCATTAGCTTGTTTTATCCTTTAAATCTTCTAAATGATTAAATGCTTGCTACTTTGAAGTGATATTATCCCTTACTTTTTTCAGAAAATCTTGAATAGCTTCGGTATCTTTGTTTTCAATGACACTCAAAAGGTAGCGAAGCTCTAAGCGGATTTGCTCTACTTGAGCGTGGGTGTAGGGATTGAATAAAATTTCTGAAAGCAGATAATCATCTTCAGCAAGAAGCCCTTTGGCTATATCCATATGCTTTTTGAATGTGGTGCCAGGCGCCTCAATCTGTTTCATCACCGAAGCAAAAACCAATGTAGATGCAAAAGGGATGGAAAGTGAGTAAGCGATGGTTTCGTCATGCTCTTCAAAGCTGTATTCAAATATTTGAAGGTGTAGAGATTGGTATAAGTCTTTAAAAAATGATTTACCTAAGTGGTCTGATTCGCTGATAATTATGGCATTTTGAGAGCTTAAATTATCTAAAGTTGCAAATGTAGGACCAAACATAGGGTGGGTAGAAACATAGCGATATCCGCTTTTTTCATAATATTCTTTAAGCCCAGTTTTAACAGAAGCGATATCAGAAATAATACAAGATTTTGGGATATGAGGTACTATTTTCTCAAAAGCCTCAATCGTATATTTGAGTGTAACGCAGTTGATCAGCAGCTCTGGTTGAAACTCTTCAATCTCTTTGAGTTCTGTAAATCTGAGGGTGTTGAAAACAAAACGCAATTTGCTTGGGTCAGAGTCGTATAGTGCAACTTGATGATCCATACAGAGCACATCGGTGAAGAAAGTGCCCATTTTACCTGCTCCAATAATTAAAATTTTCATTACTAATATCTTTTTTTCTTTGCAAAGGTATATAAAATAGAACAAGATATTTGATTGCTCAAACATCTTGTCCCAAAAATTTCATTTATTTAGTAAAGCAGAGCACTACGCCTCTACTTTTTTCTTTCCAAAGTTTTTGTCTATTTTCATAAATGGAATAATCAAAAGGGTCGGAATGGTACAAATCATTACAAAAATGAAGAAATGGCTATAACCAATCAAATCTTGCAGCCAACCCGCCATCATACCGGGTAGCATCATTCCCAGAGCCATAAAACCAGTTGCGATGGCGTAATGAGCTGTTTTATGTTCACCATCAGAAAAATAAATCAAGTAGAGCATATAAGCCGTAAAGCCAAAGCCATAGCCAAATTGCTCAAATGCAATTGCCAAGTTGATTAAAAACATATTGTCAGGTGTAGCCATTGCTAAATATACATAAGCGGCATTGGGTAGTGTGATACTGAGTGCCATTGGCCATATCCAGTATTTCAAGCCTTTTCTCGATGCGGCTACCCCCCCTATAATTCCACCAAGTGTCAGTGCAATAATTCCAACCGTTCCATACACAAAACCTACTTGACCAGTAGTTAGTCCAAGTCCACCTACCTCACGTGAGTCTAATAAAAACGGTGATGCTAATTTAACCAACATAGCTTCGCTTAATCTGTAAAGCAACATAAATGCAAGAGCAAGTCCGATGCCTTTTTTCTGAAAGAATGAAGAAAATGTTTTCCCAAACTGTTTCATTATTTCACTTGAAGGGTGCGATTGTGGAGCGTCAGATGCTGGTTTGGGAAGTATAAAGCGGTGATAAATAAAAATCAGAATAAAAAATCCGGCTAAAATATAAAAGGTTATACTCCACGCCAATGGTAAATTTCCAGAAACAGCTGAAAGTGTTGCGGAAACTTCGTCAGTAAGTTTTCTGTCGATTTGAACCAAGAGATAGGCGGGTTTGTCCCAGTTATCTTCATTGAACACAAACCTTTCGCCACTTATCAATGAAATACTTTTATCTCCACTTGAGAAGCGGGTATTCAATACCATCTCTTCGCCTGGCTTTGGTTTTGAGCTCAATGAAACAGCTATTAAACCAGCATTTCCTTGCAAATTGCCCGATAGTTGTTGGGTTTTCTTGCTTTCATTTTCTCCAAAGTTTTCTTTTATAAAGCTACCCAATGGCTCTGATACATTTTTTGCCCACCAAGATGTTTGGGTGTTTTCAACAGATGATGCAGTCGTCGTAACTTCTTTGTTAATAAAGCCATTGATTTCGTTTTGCTCCTTGGCAAAAGCTTTCAATTCGTTCAACTGTTCGCTACTGATGTTTTCAGTGCTGATAATTAACTTCTCAGGATATGAGTAGAAATAGACATCTCCATTTTCAGCAAAACTATTCTCAAAACTTGGAATATAAATCTCATTATTGATCGTATTGCTCGATTCTACTTCTATTTTCAGCGGTGTCGTTCCAGTCGAAACCTCTAATGCCCCCGCTAAAATAATCAAAAGCCCTTGACCGGTAATCATCGCTAATCGATAAAATGTGCTGCGTATCCCTACAAAAAAAGATTGTTGTGAGTCGTCTAAAGCAAGCATATAAAAACCATCGGCTGCTATATCGTGGGTGGCAGAGCTGAATGCCAATAACCAAAACACAGCTAATGTGGCTTGGAAAAAGAAAGGTGCGGGAATAAAAAATGCTACTCCGGCTAAGCCAGCCCCAATGAGCAATTGCATGCTAACAATCCACCAGCGTTTGGTTTTGATTAAATCCACAAAAGGACTCCAAAATGGTTTGATAACCCAAGGTAGGTAGAGCCAACTTGTGTATAAAGCAATGTCGGTGTTGGATATTCCAAGTCGTTTGTACATAATAACCGCAACAGTCATTACAATCACGTACGGTATTCCTTGAGCAAAATATAGGGTTGGAATCCAAGTCCAAGGCGTTTTTTTATTTTTGTCTTTCATCGTAATATTTTTTAAAATAAATACTTATTCAGAACGGTGTTTTTAATTGAATGCTACAAATTTAATGAAACATTATCAAACAGCGAGTTTTATCTTGAATTTTTAATAATCTTCAAAAACATCTTTATTGATTTGACAAAAAGATGATATTTACAAGATATAAATATCGTATTGTTTGTTTGTCTAATTTGATGTAAAATTGTGTTTTATGTTGAAATCTATGTTTTCAAGCTTTAAATTAGATGATTGATGGCTAAATACTATTTGTTATCGTGATAGCTTGTTATAAAGCATGTCTATTTTGTGTTGTTATATTTGAGTTTTAATTGGGTTTTTTCAAGAAAACAAGAAACTCGACTGTAAAACTTGTCTAAAAGGTATCTATTTCAATACACAAATTACAGATGTATTCTCTGAGCTTATTTCTTTGACAAAATGAAATTAAATATCTGATAAAACACGCTTACTGTTAAATTACTACAAACCTGATAGTTAAATCTAAGGTTTTTTTTTTTTGAAAAGATTAAACTGTATTTTTGTTGAAGTTAATTATAAAAATACTATTCGTGAAAAACAGACTAATTATTATCATTTTACTAATATTCTCTTTTCAGGTATCCTATGCCGCAAAAAAGAGTGTGATAGTTGGTGCTCAGCAAACCAAACAGTATTTACCATTGCTGAAATCCAAAAGAGTTGCACTGTTTTCTAATCATACAGGTATGGTCGGAGATGAGCATACACTTGATTTGTTAATCAAAAACAAGGTTGATGTTACTGCTATATTTTCGCCTGAGCATGGTTTTCGTGGTAATGCTGATGCGGGAGAGCGTGTATCAAGTTCGATAGATGAAAAGACGGGAGTGCCTATCCTATCGCTTTATGACGGAAATTCGGGCAAACCAAGTGTCGAAAGTATGGGACAATTTGATGTGTTGGTTGTTGATTTGCAAGATGTAGGTTTGCGTTATTATACCTATTATATATCTATGGTGCGATTGATGGAGGCTTGTGCGGAGTTTGACAAGAAAGTGATCATTTTAGATCGCCCCAATCCCAATGGTTTTTATGTGGATGGTCCTATTCTCGATATGAAACACAAATCTGGTGTAGGGTGGTTGCCCATCCCAATTGTACACGGGATGACATTGGGAGAGTTGGCTCTGATGGTAAACGGGGAGAATTGGTTGCCTAATAACTTGCAATGTGATGTAAGCGTTATTCCTTGCAAAAACTATACGCATCAAACCCGTTATCATTTGCCCATCCCCCCATCGCCTAATTTACCCAATATGAAATCAATTTATCTCTATTCATCTACCTGCTTTTTTGAAGCTACGCCAGTGAGTTTGGGGCGAGGTACCGATAAAGCTTTTCAGGTTTATGGGCATCCGAATATGCTTGGATATGATTTCTCATTTACCCCAAGAAGTGTTGAAGGAGCTAAATTTCCACCTCAACTCAATAAAGAGTGTTTTGGTGTTGATTTGAGTGAAATGGCAGATGAAGATATTTGGGAGCGAGGAGTTGATTTGACTTACATCATTGATGCTTACCAAAATTTAAATTTAGACGATCATTTTTTCAGATCATTTTTTGAAAAATTAGTGGGTGTCGATTATGTTCGCAAAATGATAAAAGAGGGAAAATCTGCAGAGGAGATCAAAGCGATGTGGAAAGATGATGTGGAGTTTTTTATCAAGCAAAGAAAACCATATTTAATTTACGAAGAATAAAAGAGAAGTTTTTCGATTTTAGAGGGTTTATACATTTGTCTGAAATCGTTAATAAATAAGCTGAATATCTATAAATATTAAACTATAAAATACAAACTAATGAGTCCAATTGCTGTTGTACTAACCATATTAGGATATTTTCTATTGCTTTTTGTTGTATCCTACCTTTCAGGAAGAAAAGCTGATAATGCAGGTTTTTTCATTGGAAACAGAAAATCAAGCTGGTATGTTGTTGCTTTCGCAATGATAGGTTCGAGTATATCAGGTGTTACTTTTATGTCGGTGCCGGGTATGATCGACCCCAAAAGTTTTTCGTACATGCAAATGGTGCTGGGCTTTTTCGTGGGGCAGCTGATTATTTCATTTGTTTTGATACCTCTTTTCTATAAAATCAATCTTTTCTCTATTTATGAATATTTGGACAAACGGTTTGGCGTGAAGTCATATAAAACAGGAGCTTGGTTCTTTTTCATTTCCAAAATGTTAGGAGCTTCGGTTCGTCTGTTTTTGGTGTCGTTATTTCTTCAAATGTTGGTTTTCGAGCCGCTTAATTTGCCTTTTGCATTGAATGTATTTGTAACAGTAGCACTGGTTTGGTTATATACGGTGAGGGGCGGTGTGAAAACCTTGATATGGACAGATTCCCTAAAAACCGTGATGTTGTTGGCGTCAGTGGTGCTGACGATCTATTTTATAACCAAAAGTTTGGGACTAAATTTTTCAGGCATGGTGCATACTATCCGAGAGAGCGACCTATCAAGAACGTTTTTCTTCGACAACCCTAAGGAAAAGACCTTTTTCTGGAAACAGTTTTTGGCAGGAATATTTACTGTGATAGCTATTACAGGTTTGGATCAAGATTTTATGCAGCGTAATCTGAGTTGTAAAAATCCTTTAGATTCACAAAAAAATATCATAACAAGCGGTTTGGTGCAAGTGTTTATCAATTTAATGTTTTTGATGTTAGGCGTGTTGTTATATACATTTGTTGATAGAAATGGGATTGCACGCCCCGAAAAGAGCGATGAACTTTTCCCAATGATTGCTACTCAAGGTTTTATGCCTATTACAGTAGGAATAATATTCATTGTGGGTTTGATATCGTCTGCTTATGCTGCTGCAGGATCAGCTCTTACAGCTCTGACAACATCATTTACGGTTGATATCGTTGGAATTGGTGGGAAGTCGGAAGATCAAATAAAAAAATCAAGAAAAAAGGTGCATCTCTTTATGGCCGTGGTAATGGGTCTTGTGATTTATGTTTTCAATATACTTAACAATACAAGCGTTATTGATGCAGTTTATATTTTAGCAAGCTATACCTACGGACCAATATTAGGACTATTTGCTTTTGGCATCATCAGCAAACGGGTGGTTCGAGATCGTTTTGTGCCAGTGGTAGCACTCACGGCTCCAATTCTATCTTTCCTATTTCAAAAATTAGCTCTGAAGCTGTGGGCTTATGAGTTTAGTTACGAGTTGATATTGATGAATGCAGTTATCACTATGTTAGGTATGTATATTTTGTCAATTGGCAAAGGCAAACAAAAAATGGAAAGCAAATGATTAATGATATAAAAAGTAAAATAAAACTGAATGTGTTGGCGGTGTTGGTTTTTCTTCTACCGCTCTCACTCGTATCGCAAAATGCCACCGATTTTGCTAAACTGCAGTTGGAAGAGAAAATCAATGAAAGGATAAGTCAATCTATTCGCGTTGGTAAAGTTAGTGTAGATAGCATTGTCGAAGTTTCTAAAAAAGATGTTGCTGTCTATTTGAGTAGAAACTTTGCCGATTATCCATTTAGAAACGATAATGTGAAGGAGATTTATAAAGATGTTGAAAGAATTCTATCGTTTAATTATCCTCATAAAAACTTCAAACTTATATCTGATGGTAATCAAATCGAAGATTTAATTTTGCCTGAATTTACCTCAAAAAGGAAGCGAGGCGAAAAGAGTTTTGCTATAAATACAAAAACACCTTTGGTCGTAAATTTATCATCCGCAAATAGACCCACAAAAGCTCTACAAAATCGGCACATCGCTATGTGGCAAAGTCACGGCTACTATTTTGAACAAACCAAAGACCGATGGCAATGGCAACGGGCACGTATTTTCCAAACGGTTGAAGATCTTTATACCCAAAGTTACGTTTTGCCCTATTTGGTGCCGATGCTTGAGAACGCAGGTGCAAATGTGCTGCTCCCGCGAGAGCGAGATACCCAAAGATATGAAATTGTTGTTGACAATGACTTGGGTTTCGATAAAAAATCTGATTACAAAGAGTCTAATGGTGTGCAAGTTTGGCAAGATGGCAAAGCAAAAGGTTTTGCTCATTTGCGTGAGATTTACAAAGATTTTGAAAATCCATTTGCCGAAGGCAGTTACCGACAAATAGAAAGTGTGAAAAAAGGGAAGATTTCTACTGCCGAATGGATACCATCTATCCCAGAATCTGGAAGTTATGCAGTTTATATTTCTTATAAAACATTACCAAAAAGTACCGAAACAGCTCATTATACACTATATCATCAAGGTGGAGTAACGGAGTTTAGCGTAAATCAAAAAATGGGTGGTGGTACTTGGATTTATTTGGGTCATTTTCAGTTTGAGAAAGGCAAAAACGAACACGGAAAACTTGTTTTATCAAATCAAACATTGAAAAATGGAGAAATTATAACTGCTGATGCTGTGAAATTCGGTGGAGGAATGGGTAATATTGCCAGAAAAGTAAACAGTCATTTTACAGAAAATGTACCCAGCTCGCAATCGCATATTGTCAAAGAGAAACAAACAGCCGATGATATCAATTATCAATATCAAACCAGTGATTATCCTCGCTATACTGAAGCAGCACGCTATTGGATGCAATGGGCGGGTGTTCCTGATTCAATTTATAGCGAAAGTAAGGGGGAAAATGACTATACGGATGACTATAAATCTCGTGGTTTGTGGGTCAATTATCTTGCAGGCGGTTCTGCGGTTTCTCCCCAACAGAGTGGGCTGAATATCCCGGTAGATTTGGCCTTTGCATTTCATACCGATGCAGGTACAACTACAGATGACACTTTGATAGGTACACTTGGTATCTATTTCTCAAAAACTGAATCGAAAGAGTATCCATTAGGGGTATCAAGATTGGTGTCGCGGCAGCTTACCGACTATATTTCTACAAGCATAGTAGATGATATACGCGCTATTTACGATTCGGACTGGGTGCGTCGTGGTATGTGGGATCGTTCCTATTTCGAAGCACGTTCGCCCAATGTCCCTACAATGCTATTGGAGCTACTTTCGCATCAAAATTTTGCAGATATGCGTTATGGGCTCGACCCACGCTTTCAATTCAATGTAAGTCGCTCAATCTATAAAGGGATGTTGCGATTTATTGCTGCACAAAATCATTTTGAATATGTTGTGCAGCCTTTGCCGGTAAATGCAATGCGACTTGAATTTGTAGGTGCTGATGAGGTTGAGCTACGCTGGAATCCAGTGTTAGACCCACTCGAATCCACTGCGAAACCTGATAAATATATCGTTTACACACGCATTGGAGATGGGGATTTTGATAATGGAGTTTTAGTCAATTCAAATTTTTATAAAACCAAAATTGCAAAAGATAAAATATACAGTTTCAAGGTTACGGCACTGAATGATGGAGGTGAAAGTTTCCCTTCTGAAATTCTCTCAGTTGCTAAATCTTCTCAAGAAAAAGGCTTAGTTTTGGTTGTCAATGGTTTCAACAGGCTTAGTGCACCTGATGATTTTGATGCACAAGGGAGTCAGATAGCAGGATTTATAGATGATTCAGATCACGGTGTTCCATACATCAATGATTATAAATATATAGGCAAACAAAAAGAGTTTCGCCGAAAAATCCCTTGGATGGATGATAATGCTTCGGGTTTTGGAGATAGCTATGCCAATTTTGAAACAATGGTAATAGCAGGCAACAGTTTTGATTATCCTGCTTTGCACGGTCAATCTATTTTGAATGCAGGCTACTCTTTCACTTCCTGTAGCAGTCAATCTATTGAAATGAAAGAGGTCACTCTTTCTGATTATAAAATTGTTGATTACATATTAGGTAAACAGAAACAGTCGAAAATGGGACCAGGTGGTAAATATCCGATTGAGTTCAAAACATTTACTACAGAGATGCAGCAAGCTATTGCGGAGTTTTGCCATAATGGAGGTAATATTTTTATCTCTGGTGCTTTTGTTGCGAGTGATTTGTGGGATAATCCAAATGTTGAAAGTCTTGATTCTGACAAAGATTTTGCACAAAATATTTTGAAATATAAATGGCGTGTAGGTAGAGCTGCAACTGAAGGTCGTGTAAAAGCAGTAACTTCACCTTTTATTGATTTTCAAGAGCATTTTGAATTTTACAATCAATTAAATCCAGAAAGTTATGTGGTTGAATCTCCAGATGCGATAGAGCCTGCTGATGAAAATGCAGCTACTATTTACCGTTATTCTGAAAACAATTTAAGTGCAGCAGTAGCATACAAAGGAGATTATAGAACTTGCGTATTGGGATTTCCTTTTGAATCGTTGAAACAAAATGAAAGTAGAGATAACTTGATGAAGATGATTTTGAATTTCTTTAATAACTAAATTAAAAAGATATGAGACAAAAACTAATTATAGCATTATTTCTTATTTTCAACATTCATTTTATATGGTCTGTTGAACCTTTCCGCTTTGCACTTCTCACCGATATCCACATTCAGGAAAATGGCTATTCAATAGAAGACTTAGAGCGTTCTGTCACTCAGATAAATAATACCGACAACATTGACTTTGTCTTGGTAACAGGCGATTTGACAGAAGCTGGCGATAGAGAATCTTTGGAAAAAGCAAAATCTATTTTGGATAAATTGAATGTAAAGTATTATGCCATTGCCGGAAATCACGAAACAAAATGGTCTGCATCAGCCTGCACCGATTTTGGACGAGTATTTGGCAGTGAGCGTTTTAATTTTGAACACAAAGGGGTTCAATTTTATGGATTTAATACGGGGCCTATCATCCGAATGGCTGACGGACACGTCGCATCTCAAGATATTGAGTGGATAAAAAAGGAGTTAACAAAAATCGATATGGAGAAGCCAGTTATAGTAGCAACACATTATCCATTACAATACGGCGATGTGGATAATTGGTACGAACTGACAGACGCAATTCGGACACATAATATTCGCGTTGTAGTGGGAGGACATTATCATCGTAATGCATTTTTTAATTACGACGGCATTCCCGGTATCATCAATCGCTCAAATCTGCGTGCCAAAGAAGAGGTTGGCGGTTATACTTTGTATGATATTACGCCCGATAGTATCAAAGTTTATGAACAAACAATCGGTGCTGAACCCAGAGAATGGGCTGCATTATCAATGACTGAAAAATATTTTGATAAAAAAGGAAGCCAAAGTAAATATCCTGATTTATCTATAAATAAAAAGTATCCGGAGGTAAAAGAAAAATGGTTGAAACAAAACGGAGCCAGTATTTATAGCTCTCCAGTCTTGTATAAAAATCGTGTTTACTACGGCGATGATGTTGGTAAACTGCATTGTGTCAATTTGAAAAATGGAAAAGAGAGATGGAGTTTTTCTTCTGAAAATCGCATTATTGGTATGCCAGCCGTTGCTGATGACGTTGTTGTTTTTGGTTCTGCCGATAAAAACATCTATGGATTAGATGCAAAAAGTGGAAAGTTACTTTGGAAAATAGAGACGGCAGAGCCTGTTTTAGGTGCAGTTGCTATAAAAAATGGAATTGCTTATATAGGCGGAAGCGATGGATGCTTTCGGGCTATCGATATTCAAACAGGAAATGAAAAATGGGCATTTTGTGAACTAAAAAACTACGTTGAAACCAAACCCTTGCTTACTAACGAGAAAGTAATTTTTGGTGCGTGGGATACAAATCTTTATGCCTTAGATAAAAAATCGGGAAAAGAGCTGTGGCGATGGAGTAACGGCATAAAAGCGATGCACTACTCACCAGCTGCGGTTTGGCCAGTATCAAGCAATGGGAAATTATTTGTTGTTGATCCAGAGCGAGCTATGACAGCCATTGACCTTGAAACAGGAGAAACTATTTGGCGGACAAAAGCGTCGATGGTGCGCGAAAGTATCGGAATATCCGAAGATGGAAACCGAATATATGCCAAAACAATGCAAGACAGTGTTGTTTGTTATTCAGCTATTAGCAATGAAGTTAAGCAGGTGTGGGCAAGCAACGTAAGTTATGGCTATGAGCACAACCCATCAATGCTGATAGAAAAAGAGAATGTTGTGTATGGAAGCACTAAAAATGGTGTTATCTTTGCTTTGGATGCAATGACTGGAAAAGTGCTTTGGCAACACAAAATAGGAAATTCATTGGTTAATACAGTTACACCAATTGGAAAAAGAAGAGTACTCTTTACTACCGTTGGTGGCGAAATTGGAATGTTGAAAAATTAAATAAGAATATATTTTTATTATGAAAAGAATTAATTGCTTTATTCCCTTTGTAAATAAGGAACAAGTTCAAACTACAATTGATGGTTTGAAAACGAACTCATTGGTTGATAAAATATTTCTTCTCTCAACAGAAGAAAGCAATGAAACGGTTGATGGATGCGAGTTGATAAAAATTGAAGCTCCCAATGCCAGCACAACAATGAAAGCCATTGCAAACAATGCAACTGCTGAATACACGCTACTCTATACCAAAGATACTACTTTAGAATTGGGCTATTTTGCATTGGAACGTATGCTACAAATTGCCGACGACTCAAAAGCTGGAATGGTTTATGCCGATCATTATCAAATTGTTGGTGATAAAAAGACCAACGCTCCAGTGATAGATTATCAATTTGGAAGTTTGAGAGATGATTTCAACTTTGGTTCACTCTTGATGTTCAACTCCAAAGCTTTGAAAGAAGCTGCAGATAGAATCACAGATGAATATCAATTTGCAGGTTTGTACGATTTACGTTTAAAACTTTCTCAAAAATCAGAATTGCTACACATCAATGAATATCTCTATTCGGAAGTAGAACAAGATACGCGTAAAAGTGGTGAGAAAATTTTTGATTATGTTGACCCTAAAAATCGTGGCGTTCAAATTGAAATGGAGCAAGCTTGCACCCAACACCTGAAAGATATAGGCGGGTATTTGAAACCAGAATTCAAAGAAATTAAATTTGATGAAAACAAGTTTGAGTTTGAAGCATCTGTAATCATTCCTGTTCGCGATCGAATTAAAACCGTCAAAGATGCCATAGAATCGGTATTAATGCAAAAAACAAATTTCAAGTTCAATTTGATTATCGTAGATAATCACTCAAGTGATGGCACTACAGAAGCCATTAAAGAATATGCTAATGATGAGCGTTTGGTTCACATAATTCCAGAACGTACAGATTTGGGTATTGGTGGTTGTTGGAATATGGGTGTACATTCAGAAAAGTGTGGAAAATTTGCTGTTCAGTTAGATAGCGATGACGTGTATAGTGACGAAAATACACTGCAAACAATGGTTGATGCGTTTTACGAGCAAAATTGTGCAATGGTTGTTGGTACTTATATGATGACCAATTTTGAAATGGAAATGATTGCCCCCGGCATTATCGACCACAAAGAGTGGACACCTGATAATGGAAGAAACAACGCTCTGCGTATCAATGGTTTGGGAGCACCACGTGCATTTTACACGCCAATATTACGCAAGATTAACGTACCTAACACAAGTTATGGCGAAGATTACGCACTTGGTTTACGCTTTTCACGTGAATATCAGATTGGGCGTGTTTACAATGTAGTATATCATTGTCGCCGCTGGGAAGACAATTCAGACGCATCATTGGATATTGTAAAAATGAATGCTCACAATACATACAAAGATAGAATTAGAACTTGGGAATTGCAAGCAAGAGTAAAACCCCTCTAAATCTTCCCTAAAGGAGTCTTTTCTCTGTCTAAAAAAACAGCTTGATAAAATGAAGAATGATATAGAACAACTTTTGATTGACCAACTTTCTATTTGGGAAACAGCTCATAACAACTTTGAAGCCTTGAAACAGGTAAAAACAAAAGAGTTGGATGTAAACGGTGCTCTCTATAAAGTACAGTTTAATCCGGCACGCATTGTATCTTCCGCTGCAAAAGTGGATGCCAAAAGTATTCAAGAGCGGAAATGTTTTTTATGTGCTGAAAATCGCCCGACAGTGCAAGAAGGAATAAAGTTTGAGCCTAACGGATCGGATAGACCTTATACCATTTTAGTCAATCCTTTCCCAATTTTCCCAAAACATTTTACCATTCCGCTCAATGAACATCAACCTCAATTGATTGATGGGCGTTTTGGTGATATGTTGACATTGGCAGAAACAATGAGCGACTACGTTATTTTTTACAACGGTCCTAAATGTGGAGCATCAGCACCTGATCATTTTCATTTTCAAGCTGGTAACAAAGGTTTTCTTCCTTTAGAAAAAAATTGGCGTAAGCATATTCAAGAAACTGTAATTGAAGAAGATACAACAAAAGTGTATAAAATTAATTATGCTTTTCCAGCCTTTGTTATTGAAACTGCTGATAAAACGCAGTGTATCAATCATTTTGAAAGAATATACCAACAATTAGCAATTAAGGAGGGTGAACAAGAGCCAATGATGAACATTCTAACTTGGTACCAAAGTTCTCCTTCAGAGAAGAGGGAAGCTGGGAGTTATGTTTCTATAATCATACCACGAAGCAAACATCGTCCCGATTGCTATTTTGCCGAAGGCGATGAAAACATATTGATTAGCCCGGCTTCGGTGGATTTGGGAGGTGTTTTTATTACACCATTAGAAAAAGATTTTGAGAAAATAACGGCAGATGATATTCAAAGTATTTTGGATGAGATAGTTTTAACCGTATAGAGTTTTAATAAACGAATTGAATAATAAAAGTTTACAAATGCAAGAGCCTAAAATAGCAGTTGGAATAATGTTCGAACCATCCATTGAGTTTGAATTAATGGAAACTTATGTCTTTGAAAACAATGAAGTCGTAGGTAATCAGCTTGTTCGATACGAAAACAACAAAATCACTTGGAACGATAAAGAATATGACGAACTTTTGTTTGTACCAAAAAACGAAGGGCTTTTTGAATTAAAAGAGGTTACCATTGGAATCAATTTTCATTGGGAACGAAAAGAAAACCAACGTTTCAAAGGTGGATTAAAAATCATCATAGAAAATGAAAAACTAACAGCAATCAACCTTGTTTCTGTAGAGGATTATTTGATAAGTGTAATTTCATCTGAAATGAGCGCCACAGCATCACTGGAGTTATTGAAAGCACACGCTGTGATTTCGAGAAGTTGGTTGTTAGCTCAAAAACTAAACACTGCCCCTCAGCCCCCTAAAGGGGGTG
>CAYFRA010000006.1:36616-47849 GCA_964345395.1 uncultured Paludibacter sp.
AGTTGGTTGTTAGCTCAAAAACTAAACACTGCCCCTCAGCCCCCTAAAGGGGGTGTTAAGAGCGCATACCCACCATTTTATGCTCGGTTAAAAGAATTGGCGCTCAAAAACCGCCATAATCCAACAGAAGCTGAAAGTTTCCTTTGGGAAAATTTAAAGGGGAGAAATTTAGACGGATTTAAGTTTAGAAGACAGCATATCATAGATGATTGCATTGTTGACTTTGTTTGTTTAAGCGAAAACTTAGTTGTTGAGGTTGATGGAAAATACCACAATGATCCTGAAATTCAAGAATATGATAAGCTACGAACTCAACTATTGAACAAACACGGTTTCAAAGTCATTCGATTTACAAATGATGATGTATTATTCAATATAGACGATGTTCTTAATAGCATAAAAGCTGAATTACGCTACCAGACTCCCCCTTCAGGGGGGCGGGGGGCATCTTCCCTCATCTGGTACGAACGTGATGCCCATACCAATTTCGATGTCTGTGCCGATGATCATTGTCAGCGCTATCAGGGTATCACACGTGCTAATACGATTGAAGCACAACAAGCAATCGAGGCTACTCGCGGCGAAGTTTTGATATCCGAGAACAATATTTGTGATGCTCGATTCTCTAAATCTTGTGGAGGTGCATTTGAAGAGTTTCAAAACTGCTGGGATGATGTTGAATATTCTTATTTGAAAAAACAGAGAGATTGCAAAGAAATTACAGAACTACCCGATTTAAGCATTGAAAAAGAGTCTGAAAATTGGATTCGTACTTCGCCAGAAGCTTTTTGCAACACAAACGATAAAAAGATTTTGGGACAGGTGCTGAATAATTACGACCAAGAAACAACTGATTTTTTCCGTTGGAAGGTAGAATATTCTCAAAAAGAGCTTTCTGAGTTGATAAAAAAACGTTCGGGAGTAGATTATGGGAATATTGTCGATCTAAGGCCTATACAAAGAGGTACTTCTTCACGTTTGGTGCAATTACAAATAGTTGGAACAAAACAAACGAAGATTATCGGCAAAGAGTTAGAAATTAGACGCACTCTTTCTGAATCGCATCTTTACAGTTCTGCTTTTGTGATTGATAAAGAGTATGATGCAAACAGTGAAGATAAAGAATTGCCCACAAAATTTGTCCTTACCGGTGCTGGCTGGGGGCACGGCGTGGGACTTTGCCAAATTGGTGCTGCTGTTATGGGTGAAAAAGGCTATGATTATGAAGCCATTTTGAAACACTATTATATTGGTGCAGAATTAGAAAAATTATATTAAGAAAAAATGAAACGAAAAACAATTTTTATTAGCCTATTCACTTTTATTTTAGCCTTTGGAGTACAGGCTCAAAAAGTAAGAACTGGAATAGAGATGCTTAAAGCAAGCAACTTTAAAGTATTGAATGGAAAACGAGTTGGACTTATCACCAATCCAACAGGTGTGGATAATCAACTGAAATCAACCATCGACATTTTGCACGAAGCTCCCAATGTGAACTTAGTTGCACTTTTTGGTCCAGAACACGGTGTTCGAGGCAATGCACACGCAGGTGATAAAGTAGATGACCAGCGCGACCCCAAAACAGGATTGCCTGTCTTTTCACTTTATGGAAATACCCGAAAAGCAACACCTGAAATGCTAAAGGGAATTGATGTATTGGTTTACGATATTCAAGATATTGGTTGTCGCTCGTTTACCTACATCAGCACAATGGGTTTAGCGATGCAAGCCGCAGCTGAAAACAACATTGAATTTGTTGTACTTGATCGTCCAAATCCATTAGGAGGATTGAAAGTGGAAGGAAACTACGCCGAAGATGGTTTTATTTCGTTTGTTAGCCAATTCAAGATACCCTATCTGTATGGACTAACACCAGGTGAATTAGCAATGATGCTTAACAACGAAGCAAGTTTAGGAAACAAAGCTTGTAATCTTCACGTTGTGAAAATGAGAGGTTGGAAACGAAAAATGACTTATGAAGATACTGGATTACAATGGGTGCTTTCATCGCCGCATATTCCTGTAGCATCAACTTCTTACTTTTATCCCGTTTCTGGAATTTTAGGTGAGCTGTATTACATCTCAATCGGCGTAGGTTACACATTGCCTTTCCGAATGTTTGCCGCAGAGTGGATTAAAGCACCTGAACTTTCCGAGGCATTAAACAATCTGAATTTAGCAGGGGTTGAATTTCGACCATTATATGCAAAACCTTACTACTCTGTCAGCAAAGGAGAACAAATTGAAGGCGTAGAAATACATCTTATGGATTATAAAAAGGCTCATCTAAGCGAAATCCAGTTTTATGTGATGCAAGAGATTGCTCGGCTCTATCCAGAACATTCTATTTTGGAAAATGCAGATAAAAAACGATTTGATATGTTCGATAAAGTATGTGGTTCTGACCAAATCCGACTTCTTTTTGAAAAAAACAATCGATGGGAAGATGCAAAAGCGTACTGGGATAAAGATGTTGAACACTTTAAAAAATGGTCGAAGAAGTATTATTTATATAAATAAGGTGTTTCATTAGAATAAGAGTAACTAAAAGAAGAATAAAAAAGTAGCTTGTATTTAAGACAATGAAAGATAAACAACGAAATACAGATAAATTCAAAGCACAAGCTCAAACTCCCCCTTTAGGGGGCTGGGGGGCTTATAGCTTATTTCTTGACGAAATCAAATCCTTCGTCAATCCCAAACGGATTTACACCGATGATTTACGTCGTTTAGCCTGGGGAACTGATGCCGGATTTTACCGACTTATTCCTCAAATAGTTATTCGTTCGATAAACGAAGAAGAAGTTTCAAAACTTTTAAAAACTGCAAATAAATACAATCTACCAGTTACATTTCGCGCCGCAGGAACCAGTTTATCGGGGCAAGCTATCAGCGATTCCATTATCATTGTCGCGGGCAAACATTGGGAAAAATATAAAATAGCACCCGACCACAGCCAAATCACAATGCAACCAGGCATTATCGGTGAGCGTGTCAATCAGCTTTTGAAACCATATGGCGTAAAATTCTCGCCTGATCCTGCCTCCATAAAATACGCTATGGTAGGTGGAATTGCGATGAACAATGCCTCAGGAATGAATTGTGGGAATCACGCCAATAGCGATAAAATGCTGATTTCAGCTCGAATGGTCTTTCCCGATGGCACCATTTTAGACACTGGCGATGATGAAAGTAAAAAACAATTTTCTCAAAATAAACCAGAATTTATAAATGCTATTTTAGATATTAAAAACAGTATTTATGAGAACAAAGAGCTCTTTGATAAAATAAAATTCAAGTATTCTATCAAAAATGTGATGGGATTAAATATCTTGCCATTTATCGAATACGATGATCCTTTTGATATAATTACGCATCTTCTTGTTGGCTCAGAAGGCACCTTGGCATTTATGTCTGAACTAACAATGAAAACAGAGCACGATTATCCTTACAAAGCAAGTGCAATGCTCTATTTCAAGTCTATTCAAGATGCAACAAGAGCTGTTGTTAAGTTCGATGAACTCAATAAAAAACACGGTTTCAGATTGGTTAAAGGAGCTGAACTTCTTGATACCAAATCGCTTTCATCTGTCAATGATACAACAGGAATAGGACTCACAGCTATATTGACTGAAGTAAAAGGCGACAGCAAAAAAGAGATATTCGAACACATTGAAATCATTGAAGAGACCCTAAAAGCATTTGACTTGGCTGTTCCAGCTCATTTTACAGACAAAGAAGAAGAGTATGCCAAATATTGGGAAATACGCTCTGGGATATTTCCTTCCGTAGGTGGAACTCGTCCTTTAGGAACAACGAGCTTAATTGAAGATGTCGCGTTTCATATTGAAGATTTGCCCAATGCAGTAGCCGATTTACAAGAATTATTAGTTAGCAACGGTTATGATGATGCCTGTATTTATGGACACTCTCTACAAGGTAATTTTCATTTTATTCTTAATCAATCATTCGAAGAACAAGAGGAGCTTGATCGATATGAAAAAATGATGAGCGAAGTAGTTCATTTAGTTGTGGATAAATACCAAGGTTCGCTCAAAGCGGAGCACGGCACTGGACGAAATATGGCTCCTTTTGTTGAGTATGAATGGGGAGCAGATGCTTTTGCTATTATGAAACGTATCAAGCAACTGTTTGATCCTAAAAACTTACTCAATCCGGGTGTTATTTTTAATGATGACTCTAAATGTCACATTAAGCATCTAAAACCAATGCCTCTGATTGAGTTGAAAAATGGTAAAAAAGGACATACAGCAGATAAATGTATTGAGTGTGGTTTTTGCGAAATTAACTGTTTATCAACCGGATTCACACTTTCTGCACGCCAACGCATTGTAGTTCAACGTGAAATTTCACGATTAAGAAGAAGTGGCGAAGATCCCGCTCGATTGGCTTCTTTGGAAAAAGATTATGTCTATCTTGGTGAACAAACTTGTGCAGTTGATGGACTTTGTGCTACCTCTTGTCCAATGGGAATTAACACAGGCGATCTGACTCACGATATCAGAAATGCTAATGTGGAGTTATCCAAACTACCGCATCAAGTAGGTGATTTTGCTGCAAAACATTTTTCTGGGATTAAAAGTACCTTACGTCCACTTTTAGGAGTAGCAAACGTCGCTCATAGTATAATTGGTTCAAATGCAACCAACAGTTTGGGACGTGGTTTAAGCAAAATAGGCTTACCATTATGGTCATCAGCATTGCCCAAACCTTATAAACTAAAAGCCAAAGATATAAGCTATTTCAAAGCTGATAAAAAAGTGGTTTATTTTCCAAGTTGCATTAACCAAACAATGGGTGTAAGTAAAAATGCTCCCGACCAAGAGCCTTTGATATTAAAAATACAAAAGTTGCTCAACAAGGCTGGTTATGAAGTGATTTTCCCAGAAGGGATGGATAGCCTTTGCTGTGGTACCATATGGGCGAGCAAAGGAATGTATGATATTGCTGATAGAAAAACTAACGATTTAGATAAAGCACTTTGGGAGGCAACCGAGCAAGGAAAATATCCTGTAATTTGCGACCAAAGTCCATGCTTACACCGAATGCGTGAAACTATCAAAAGGGTGCAACTCTATGAACCAGCCGAATTTATTCACGATTTCTTATTAGATAGATTAGAGTTTACACCAAGTGACGAACCAATTACAGTGCACGTTACTTGTTCGATGACTAAGATGGGTTTAGGAGATAAAATCATTGAATTGGCAAATCGCTGTTCTACTAAAGTGCTTGTTCCTGCCGAAGTGGGTTGTTGCGGTTTTGCAGGAGACCGAGGTTTCACCTATCCTGAATTAAATGAATATGCACTAAGGAAACTTAAACCACAAATTGAAGAAGCTGATGTTAAAATAGGCTACTCAAATAGTCGCACGTGCGAAATTGGTTTAGAAACTAATAGCGGCATTCCTTATGAGTCCATTGTCTATTTGGTAGATAAATGCACAAAACCTGCATTTAAGTTTTCTAAAGAAAATCCTATGGCAATATAAAAACAATTAAAGGCAATATCTATGAATAAAAATGAAAAAATAATTCCACCACAAGGAGCAGGCTCACAGCGGATTTTAGCTCTTGACATCCTTCGTGGTATTACCATAGCAGGGATGATCCTCGTAAACAATCCAGGTTCTTGGGCAAAGATGTATGCTCCTTTGATGCACGCCGATTGGAATGGATTGACTCCTACAGACTTGGTCTTTCCTTTCTTTATGTTTATTATGGGAATATCTATTTACATTGCTCTGAGAAAGTTTGATTTTAAGCCAGAACCAAATTTACTAAAAAAAATAACTAAACGTACCATTTTGCTCTATTTGGTAGGTTTGGGTGTAGCTTGGTTCTCACTGACTTGGCGCTCATACAACGCTCTTCATAGTGAAGGCTTAGCCTTTTTCCAGCGATTAGGTACCGCTATGTGGAATTTTGATAGAATAAGAATATTGGGTGTTATACCTCGCTTAGCTATTACTTATGGATTAACCTCTATTCTCGTTGTAACTATCAAACACCGTTTTATTCCTTGGATTATTACACTTATTCTGATAGGGTATTCGGTTTTGTTGCTTTTAGGAAACGGATATGCCTATGATACCTCCAACATACTCTCAATAATTGACATGAAAATATTAGGAGCCAATCATATTTACAACGATAATGGTATTGACCCTGAGGGCTTGTTGAGTACGTTACCTGCGTTGGCACATGTTATGCTTGGTTTTCTTATTGGTGGTTTGATGATGGAAACCAAAGAAATTCATCAAAAAATTGAGAAACTTTTTGTTGTGGGTGCAATATTGACTTTTGCAGGGTTTCTATTGGATTATGCTTTACCCATAAATAAAAAAATCTGGTCTCCAAGTTTTGTGTTGGTTACAATTGGTTTGGGTTCTACTCTTTTAGCTCTTTTGATTTGGATAATTGATGTGAAAGGGATGAAAAGATGGACGCTCTTCTTCCAGGTTTATGGAGTTAATCCGCTATTTATGTATGTGTTGGGTGCTGTGCTGACCATTATTATTGGAAATATTATCATCTACCCAATGGGCGAAAGAATTGCTTTGAAAACCTATATTTATACTGGATTTTTACAACCCAATTTTGGTGACTATTTTGGGTCATTTTTATATGCCATCTTATTTTTGTTCATCAGTTGGATTCCAGGATATTACTTGTTAAAAAATAAAATATATATAAAACTATAAATTACAACTAATTATGATACTTATTGCAGATAGTGGCTCAACCAAGGTTAATTGGACTGTGGTTGATGAGGGTAAAGTTGTTAAACAAGCTTTTACCAAAGGTATTAATCCCTTTTTTATGACAGAGGAAGAGATAAGCGACGAAATTGAAAAAACGCTAATTCTTCAATTAGATACTTTAGAGTTCGATTATATCTATTTTTATGGTGCTGGTTGTACTTTCGATAAAGTAGATATTGTAAAAAGAGCTATCGAAAAAAACATTCAGGCAAAAAAAGCAATTGAAGTGAATACCGATATGCTCGCTGCTGCACGTGGCCTGTGCGGCTATCTGCCCGGTATCGCCTGTATTGTTGGCACTGGATCAAACTCTTGCTCTTATGATGGGATTAAAATAATCGAAAATGTATCACCTTTGGGTTATATCCTCGGCGACGAGGGTAGCGGTGCTGTTTTGGGGAGGCTGTTTTTAAGCCAGCTATTGAAAAATCAATTGACACCCGGACTTAAAGAGAAGTTTTTGGAGGAGTATAAAATTACAGTGTCCGATATTATTGATAAGGTGTATAGAAAACCATTCCCAAATAGATATTTAGCACATTTCACTCCATTTATTTCAGCTCATTTGGATGACCCTTCTGTTCGAGCCATTGTTATGGGAAGTTTCAAAGATTTTTTGAAGAAAAATGTGATGCAATATAGTGAGAGCAAAGAGTATCCAATTAACTTTGTTGGGTCTATCGCCTATTATTTCAAAGATGTGCTGGTAGAGGCAATGAAAGAGATGAAGCTAAAACCCGGCAAAATCATTCAAAGCCCGATGGAAGGGTTAGTTAAATATCATAGTGTAGCGGGAATTATCATTTAATCAAATTTTCAATACTATTTTATGGGAGAGTTTATAAAAATTTCTGAACAGTCATCATTATATGATGACTTGGATAAAAAGCCAGTATTGGAGATATTGGAGAATATCAATACTGAAGATCAAAAAGTTGCTTTGGCAATTCAAAAAGAGATACCTAAGATTGAGAGTTTAGTAAATCAAATCATTCCTCGAATGAAAAAAGGTGGTAGAATTTTCTATATGGGAGCTGGCACAAGTGGCCGCTTGGGTGTGTTGGATGCTTCTGAGATACCACCTACTTTTGGTATGCCGCCCACTCTCGTAATCGGATTGATAGCTGGTGGTGACACGGCACTTCGCAATGCAGTTGAGGATGCAGAAGATAATTTTGAAGAGGGATGGCAAGAGTTGCTGATGCACAATATTAATAAGAATGACACTGTGATTGGTATTGCAGCCTCAGGCACTACTCCATATGTGATTGGAGCTCTCCACGAAGCCCGAAAAAATAACATCCTTACCGCTTGTATCTCAAGTAATCCCAATTCGCCAATGGCCGATGAAGCGGATATCGCTATCGAAACCATTGTAGGCCCTGAGTTTGTAACTGGTAGTTCGAGAATGAAATCGGGAACAGCACAAAAAATGGTCTTGAATATGATTACTACAAGTATTATGATCAAGCTTGGGCGTGTAAAAGGAAATAAGATGGTCAATATGCAACTGACCAATAAGAAACTTATCGATAGGGGAACACGGATGATTATAGAAGAGCTGAATTTGGGATATTCGCAAGCTAAGGCACTGCTATTGATGCACGGTTCAGTAAAAAAAGCTGTTGATGAGTATAAAAAGGAGAACGAAATTACAGATTAAATTCAAACAAAATAATAATACTATAGTTCAAATTTAAAAATTCACGAGTTGAATCAAGCTCATTTCGTGAACAACAATTTTAAATCTTAGAACAAGCTTTTGTAGTAAATAATTCGGGTTAAAGTAAAAACTAACATACATCATTTTTTTATATTAAAAATTTCACTCAATCAAATAAAAATTCAATGAAAAAGCAACCAATATATCACGGGTCAAAAAGCTTGTTGTTATATACAATAATATTATTGTCTATTTTCACTCCTTCAACCTGGGCTCAAAAATTAGAGCGAGTTCTTCCTGAGTCGGTTGGGATGAGTAGCTCACAACTAAATAATGTTGATTTAATCATCGAAGATGCCATTTCAGCCAAGCAGTTGCCTGGAGCTGTGTTGGCAGTGGTGAAAGATGGGAAAATGGCTTATATTAAGGCTTATGGGAATAAATCGATTTATCCGCAAATTGAAAAAATGGATGAAGATGTTATTTTCGACTTGGCTTCTTTGACAAAGCCTATAGCTACAGCCACAGCAACAATGATACTACTTGAGCAAGGGAAAATCAGGTTGATTGATAATGTAGATCGCTACATACCTGGATTTAAACCATGGAGTGACGGCAAGCGAAGCAAAAATATACGAATTATCGATTTGCTCACCCATACTTCAGGCTTGCCAGCTTATGCTCCAGTGGAAAAGCTTCAAAAAGAACATGGTTCTCCCAATCCCGACGCAGTGATTGAGTACAATGCAACTTGTGAACGCGAATATGAACCTTTGACAATGATGAAGTACAGTTGTCTAAACTTCATCACGTTGCAAAGAATAATCGAAACCGTTAGCGGTCAAAATATTAATGAATTTACGCAAGAGCATATCTTCAAACCTCTGCATATGGCTCACACAAGTTATCAGCCCGACAAATCTCTTTATCCACAGATAGCTCCTACGGAAGTTCAAAAAGATGGTTCAGTGCTTTTGGGTAGCGTACATGATCCTTTAGCACGAGTGATGAATGACGGTTTGTCAGGCAATGCCGGCCTTTTCTCCACAGCCGATGATGTCGCTGTTTTCACTGCCGCTTTGCTCAATGGAGGCGAGTGGAATGGAGCTCGCATATTGAGTCCGCTTACGGTCGAGAAAATGCGATCCGTACCCAAAACTGTTCAACATCTTGGTCGCTCTTTGGGTTGGGACCTTCACTCTGCCTACGCTTCTAATTTGGGCGACCTGCTTAGCGATGAAGCTTTTGGACACACGGGTTATACCGGCACATCACTCGTTATCGATCCAGTAAATAACTTGGGTATCATATTTCTTGCCAATAGCGTGCATCCTTATGATGACTCTTCAATCGTAAGATTGCGTTCGTTGGTAGCCAATGGCGTAGCAGCCTCTTTGGTAGGTCATAATGCAACAGAAGTTACAGAACAAGAAAAGCCAAGTGAACCTTGGAGTTATGAAAAGCACTACATAAAAAGACTTGAAGAGTTTGCTCAAGAGCCCCCAATAAGCTCAAATGATATAGTGATGTTGGGCAACAGCATTACTGAAGGTGGCAATTGGAACACAATTTTTGCATCCGAGCATATCCGAAACAGAGGAATTAGCGGTGACAATGCGGTAGGTGTTTTCAATCGTTTAGAATCAATATTAGAGGGGCAGCCAAAAAAACTATTTCTTTTAATCGGTATCAACGATTTGGCTTCAGGCGTGCAAAAAGATACCATTATATATAATATAGAAAAAATCATTCAAAAATCGATACAGCTTTCTCCTTCTACGAAGATCTATTTACAATCTATTTTGCCTGTCGATGAGAGTTTTAATAGATATAAAGGGCTGAATGGCAAAACCAATGACATAATTTATATCAATAAGAAACTAAAAAAAATGGCTCGCAAATATCATATCCCATCGATTGATTTACACAAACACTTTACAGAGAAAGACAAAGTAACTTTGCGAAAAGAGCTGACTTATGATGGGCTTCATTTGAATCAAGAAGGATATGCGGTTTGGGGTAAATTATTAACACCTTATATGAAATTACATTAGATTTTGCTATTTGCTTTATTATATCACTCATTCATTTTTTTGATGAACTGTTTTTGTTAAAATTACAATCGAAAATCTATCAGATTAAAATAAATATCGAAAATTTGTTTATTATATTGAAAATTTGTTCTACCTTTGACACGTCAAGTCTTTAATTTTTTGAAAGAAGTGATTAGTTTTGAATAATTTTATCATATCATATGCGATGAAAGAAATTGGCACGAAAGTTGATGATGTAAGGGGTGAGACTAACTTTCTAAGCTTTTTATTCGCTTTGCATGTGTTTATGCTTAAATTTGGGCAATCGACATTTAATATTGGTTTAAAATGTGGTAAAGATATTATGAGCTTTCATGTGTTGTGTGTCATTCCATAAAAAGTGTATAGATGTAGATGAAATGAAAGTAAATTAAGTGAGAAAAAATATATTTTCAGTGTAATTCCAACAAATTTCAAAAAAATATTGTGGAATTATCAATTTATATATATATTTGCACAATAATAAGTCTGCAAGTATGTGAAGTAGGCACAATATGTGATTGAAAAACGAATGTTGAAAAGCAATAAAAATAAAATAATAAAAAAACTAATATATTAATAATTAGGCAATTAGAAAATAATAAACAAATAACTTATCCTAAATTTTATTTAAATTAAAAAAGTATGAAACAACTAAAAACAAAAACTAAATTGGTAGCTCGATTCCTCTTTGTAGCTATCTTAGGTTTGTC
>CAYFRA010000007.1:0-41286 GCA_964345395.1 uncultured Paludibacter sp.
TTCCGGTTTGGCTTGATTTTATCCTCACGCCCAGCGATAATTACGCCATTATCTAAACTTAAAAACTGATCTTTAAGCAGATGAATATTGGATTTTTTATAAAAATCAGTAACCCTATCCAGATCGCCACTGAAATATTCGTGATTGCCCAATATCGCTATTGCACCCCACTTCGATTGGAGTTTTTGTAAATCTTCATGCAGATTTTGTTGCTCTACTGCTTGCATTTCACGGTCGATCAAATCACCCGCAAACAGAACCAAATCGGGGTTTTGGACATTGATCAAATCAACATATTTTTGAAGCTGTTTTTTACCAATTGACGTTCCAATATGCAAATCACTTACAGCTACTATTTTCATTGTTTTATGCTGTTGAGATTTTTCAGATTGAAGTGATAGATGAACTACCTGTGGGTGATTGAAATTGTAATTACCTATCGCCATCAAAACAATGATGATGGAGGATAAAGTCAAAAAACTGATCAACCTGAAATTTGCAATATTGTGTATGAATGGTATCAACTTATTGATTAGAAGCAGACCATCCAACAGTAAAAAGCCAAGAAAGAGATAGACAATGAAAATTAAATAACTGAAACCTATAAAAGCTAAGCTTTTGGCAGGTGATAAGGGTAATTTTGTTTCAAACACCATCGCCCCTACCAATATGAAAAGTAGCAAAACAGAGGCTACCAAGAAGAGATATTTTGAGTTTCCGATTGGTGCAAATGCCTGAACCGTACGCCAAGTGGTGAAACCTACTAAAATAAAAAGTGTGGAAAGTACGGTGATAAAAAAGAGATAACGCATATATTGATCGATTTAATTCAATAGTCTTGATTTATAAATTGGCTGCCAACCATTTCTTCATTTCGCTTTCGCTCTGATTGCGGCGTTGGGCATAGTCCTTCAGCTGCTCTTGATCGATTTTACCTATCATAAAGTATTTGGATTTGGGGTGATCAAACAGAAAACCCGAAACCGAAGCATTGGGGTACATCGCTCCATTTTCGGTAAGCGAAATACCTGCTTCATCCATATATAGTAGTTTTTTCATCTCAAATATGAGCGATTGATCGGGCAAAGAGGGATAACCTACGGCAGGACGAATGCCTTGATACTCCACTTTGAGCATAGCATCGATATCAAACAGTTCGTCAGCAGCATAAGCCCAATAATCGGTACGGATTTTCCAATGTAACCATTCGGCTGTCGCTTCTGCCAATCTATCGGCAAAAGTTTTGATCATAATTGCTTTATAGACATCGCTCTCTTCGTATTGAGCAGCCAATGCCTCTCCTCCAATAACCGTGTTGGCAAAAACACCAATATAATCATTTTCTTCAGCCAAAAAATCAGCCAAAGAGTAACAGAAACCATCTGACGAGGGTTTTTGCTGACGCAATGTTGGGAAAACCATTACACCATCTTCGGTTTCGATATATATATCTTCATCTTTGGAGTGTGCAGGATAGAGTGAGTAGGTGGCATTGAGTACCAATGGTTTATCAAGAAGCAACTCTTGTATCAGCTCTTGCGTATCGGTATATAGTTTGAGTGCTTCGTGGGCTTTCTCTCTGTCTTTTTCAGGAAAGGAGTTGAGCCACTCGTCTTGATATTTGGGTTCTTTGTACGCTCTATCGATATGGTCAAACTTGCCTGAAATACGCCAAGCTACGAAATAAAAACGCCAGTCAATAAAGGGCAATACAGTTTCTAACTCGATATTCTCAATTAAAAACTTGCCAATCTGTTTAGGTTTATTCATTCTATATTCAATTTATTCTGTTTCAATAGAAACGCTTATAGTGATTAAAAGTTTAGTTTCACAAATTCTTTGTTTTGCGAAAAGAATGGGATAAGATAAAAAAACGTATGGATGAGATAATCAAAGGCAGTGCCATAGTGATATACATCCAAGCTAAATAGTGAGTGGGCAAACAAGCAAGCTTACGCAAAGTAATACCCAACGCAATCATCAAAGCCATCATTAAATATGATTTTTTGTCGAAAAAAGAGAAAATAGAGGGCCTTTCATCGGGTAGTGTGATGATCCTCTCACTATGCTTCTTGACAATCTTACGAAAAACAAAATGATAAAAAAGCAATGCTATTGGCAAACAAAATAGAAAAGCAAATCCATGATTCAGTTCAATCAACATCAATCCGCGCCACATCAACAAAGAGCCAGCAAAAGCCCAAACCACTCCTGCAACATTGAGCAAAGAGATTCGGTTAACACGTGGCATCCAATCTTTGGGTAATTTTTTCAAAATCTATTTTTACGACAAAACTAATCATAATGGATAGATAATGAAAATAGTTTTTTTAGATTTTTTGAAAAAACTGCTACAGAATATTTATGAAACAGCACAAAAACATTCTTATCCCGAACTATTCATGCGATTTATCTTAGATGTATTTGAGGCGATAAACCCTGCAGCTGCACTATAAGTACTGTAAAGGGTTTGCAACGAAAAAGAGATCAAAATAAATCCAAGCAAAATAAAAATACTATAAGCCAAATTTGGGACAAAAGCATTTTAATAGCTTTCATCATAACATTTTGTTTTTCAACAAGATACACACATCAACAAGTTTTTGTGATGAATAATTCGGGTTAAACAATCTGTTGTTACTTAGTTATGATGTGAAAATTTAGTACTTTTGCAAAAAAGTATCGACTGATGAAGAAAATTGTCATTATTAATGGTCCAAATCTCAATCTATTGGGAAAAAGAGAACCTCAGATTTACGGAAAAGAGAATTTTGAAAGTTTTTTAGAAAGCTTGAAGTCACAATTTCCAGATGTTGCCATAAGTTATTACCAATCTAATGTAGAGGGCGAAATTATCAATAAAATACAAGAAGTTGGTTTCACTTTTGACGGCATTATTCTCAATGCTGGAGCATATACACACACCTCCATAGCTATTGCCGATGCTATCAAAGCCATTACAACTCCAGTAGTTGAGGTTCATATCTCAAATGTGTTTCAGAGAGAGGAATTTCGTCACCACTCCTACCTATCGCCAGTTTGCAAAGGAGTGATAGCGGGATTTGGATTGGAGTCATACCGATTGGCTCTACAGAGTTTTATTTATGAATTTTATTAAGAAGAAAAATATATATGCAACAAAAGAAATTTACAAAGATTGTAGCAACTATAAGTGATAAACGCTGTGAAATTGATTTTTTGGAGGATCTCTATGAGGCTGGAATGAATGTAGTTCGAATGAACTCGGCTCACTTGGATCGTGAAGGGTTTATGAAAATCATAAGAAATGTGAGGGCTGTGAGTCATCGCATTCCGCTATTGATAGACACCAAAGGACCTGAAGTTCGCACTACAGTAGCAGAAAACGATTTGGTGGAGCTTAAAGCAGGTGATGAGATTTATGTTCATGGCGACAGCAGCCGAAACACCAGCAAAGAGTGCATTGCAGTGAGTTATCCTCACTTTGTGCGTGATTTGAATATTGGTGATGATATTTTGATTGATGATGGCGAAATCGAATTGAAAGTTGTAGATAAGAAGGAAGATCATCTTGTTTGTGTTGCTCAGAATGATGGAAAATTGGGAAGTAGAAAGAGTGTCAACGTGCCAGGTGTGCGTATCAACTTACCATCACTCACCGAACGCGATAAGCAAAACATCTTGTTTGCCATTGAGCAAAACTTGGATTTCATTGCCCACTCTTTTGTTCGCTCCAAACAAGATCTTTTGGATATTCAAGAGATATTGGATGCACACAACAGCCAAATTAAAATCATTTCAAAAATAGAGAACCAAGAGGGCGTTGATAATATTGATGAGATTTTAGAACATTCATATGGTATTATGGTGGCTCGTGGCGATTTGGGTATAGAAGTACCACAAGAGCGGATTCCAAGCATTCAGCGTAAACTAATTCGTAAAGCGGTGAAAGCAAATAGACCTGTTATTGTAGCTACTCAGATGCTCCACTCGATGATTGAAAACCCACGCCCTACGCGTGCTGAGGTAACCGACATCGCCAATGCTATTTATTACCGCACCGATGCTTTGATGCTGAGTGGTGAAACTGCTTATGGTAAATATCCGACTGAAGCGGTGAAAACAATGACTAAGATAGCATTAGAAGCTGAAAAAGCTAAAATGCCAGAAAATGACATACCCATTGAGTTTAAGAATGATGATATTTCTGGTTTCTTGACCCACGCAGCGATGCAAGTAGGAAAAAAGATTGATATAAAAGCTGTAATCACAGACACTTTCAGTGGTAGAACAGCACGATACTTAGCATCATTTAGAGGTAAAGACCCCATAATCGCTTTTTGCTATAAAGAGCGTGCTTCAAGGGAGTTGGCACTCTCTTATGGTGTCTATTCTTATTATAAAGAGGAATTAGTTGGCGATGAACGCAACTATTTTATGACACTACTACAAAATCTGATCGACCGCAAAATCATTGATCCAAATGATAAACTTTGCTATCTGAGTGGTCCGAAAAGTGGTACCTATGGCACTACTTTCCTTGAAATTAATGATGCTGAAACGCTGATTTCAGAAATTTCACAACACATTCTGCCATAGATAGATGTAATCCTACTACAACAAGATTTATGATAACTCAAACTTTTATTAAACTTATAGAAGTTTGGGTTACTTATGGCTTAAAACAAGGATCATCAGTATCGACTTTCATAGTTTTACAGCTATTTAACATAAAATAGAAGTTCTTGATTAAACTTTTCCGATTTAAGATTGTCTTAATAATTCATACAACAAACAACGCAATTTTATGAAAAAAATATTTTTCACCATTACATTAATAATTTTCACAACTACACTGTTAGCAGCCAGCTCCATCACAGGGCGAGTTGTAGAGTCAAAGTCAAAAAAAGGCATCGAGTTTGTCTCCGTTGCTGTTTATAATCCTAAAACAGAAAAGAATATAAGCGGTGCTTTAACCAACGAACACGGCGTATTCAATATAAGTGCTTTGCCTGCGGGTAAATTTGAATTGCGAATTAGTTTTGTAGGTTTCGAGCCATACACCAAAGAACTGACGATTGATAATAAAAATCTAAATCTCGGAGAGATTGAGTTAGTTGAAAACAGCAAAGTGCTGAAGGAAGTTGAAGTAGTTGGGCAAGGATCGCAAATGCGATTTGACATTGATAAAAAAGTATTTAGTGTCGATCAAAATATCGCTGCAGCAGGCGGTTCGGCTACCGATGTTTTGGAAAATATTCCTTCGGTTGATGTAGATAATGATGGGAATGTATCGCTCCGCAACAACTCAAGCGTAGAGATTTGGATCAACGGCAAACCCTCTGGTCTGACCGCTGATAACAGTGCTCAAGTGTTGCAACAGATGCCTGCAGAAAACTTAGAAAGCATTGAAATAATGACCAATCCATCGGCTAAATATAATCCCGAAGGCACTGCTGGTATCATCAACTTGGTAATGAAAAAAGAGCGAAAATCGGGTTACTATGGTAGCCTAACTGCGAGCACTATGCTCAACAATGGCAAATTGGGTAAAAACTTAGGAGCAAGTATCAACTACAATATAGGTAAGTTTGATATGTTTGCCAATATCGGTTTCCGCCAAATGCGAAGAGATGGTTCTGGTTTTACCAACAGAAAAAGCTTTGGTGAGTCAGCAGACACCATTTTTATGGAACAAAACAACCTGAATGCTATGAAAATGGGTGGAACTTTTGGGCGCGCTGGTATTGATTACTATTTGAATAATAAAAATACAATTGGAATAAATGGTATGCTTCATTTAGGCACACCGCAGCGAAACACCACGACAGATTATCTATTTAAGAACAATAACAATGAAGTTTTACGTGATTATAGTCGTGAAAACGCTGCAAGCGACAAACATCAAGGATACAACATCAATCTCTCACACAAGCTTGAGTTTGATAAAAAAGGAACTGAATTAATAAGCAATGTGATTTTTTCGAGAAACAGTAATTTTGGAAAACAAAACTACACGCAAAAGGATCGATTAAACACTGATATAGATCAGGATATCACACAACAGGCTGATGGAAATAGCAAAGGCTTAGAGGTGAAAAGTGATTTTACAAAAAAGTTTACAGAGAATAATCGTTTAGAAATAGGATGGAGCAGCCGATGGAATGATCGATTGAGTATAGCTGATGGATATGACAATCTGAAAAATGCTGAAATTGAGTCATACTACAACCGTTTCAAATTTGATGACCAAACACACGCTTTATACGCTACATACGGCACACGCATCGATGATTTTTCAATCCAAGGAGGTTTGCGAGGAGAATATTACGCCAACCGTTCTACAACTACTCCCGCCACCGTTACACAGCCCATTAAGAATGATTATTTCAAACTTTTTCCAAGCTTGTTTGTATCCAAGTCATTGCCCAATAACAATGAGCTACAATTCAACTATACGAGAAGAATCAATCGTCCGTGGGGAAGGCAAATCAACTCTTATCGCGACTATTCCGACTCAACCAATATTGTATATGGAAATCCCGATCTGACACCTGTTTTTGCCTCAGTAATGGAATTGAACTATTTGAAAACTTGGGATAACCATACACTATCTTCATCTATTTATTATCGATTTTCTGATGACGTGATACAGCGAATCAGCTTTATGAATGAAGGAGTGATGGAGAGCACTTTTATGAACTTATCCAGAAGACAAGATATAGGTGCTGAATTGGTTGCTAAGAATAGATTTTTCAAGATATTAAATCTTACAAGTTCACTCAATCTTTATCAAAGCAAATTGGATTCAACAACTTACAATCATCCTCTGAATAGCAACATTAGCATAGGATTGCCCGAACGCCAAAGCTTTGCGTGGAATGCCCGTGTTATTGCTAATCTGATGTTTTCTCCAAGCTTCTCAGGACAGATTACGGGGCAATACCGCTCGGCACAATTACAAGCACAAGGTGAACAAAAAGCTCTTTACACAATGGATTTAGGTTTACGTAAATCATTTTTTGATAGAAAACTGAATGTAAATCTGAATGTTAGAGATTTGCTAAACACGCGTAGATTTTCAAACATTTCGTGGGGTGAAGGATTTTATCAAGAGTCTGAAATGCGTAGAGCAGGAAGGACCATCGGATTGACCGTAAGTTACAACTTCGGAAACATGAAACCAAAGCCAATGGAACGAAACCACAATAACTCCGAAAGAGGAATGGAGGGAGGCGAAGAAGGAATGGAAATGGATATGTAAAAAAATAAAAGAGGATGTTGCAATTGTTTCAACATCCTTTTTTCTGTCTTATAAAATTTTACCATCAACCATCTGAATAGTTCTATCACAAAGTTTTGCCAAAACTTCATCGTGTGTTACAATGATTTCGGTATATCCAAATTCATCACGCAATTGGAAAAGCAGATTGTGCAACTCCTCTTTGTTTTGAGAGTCTAAACTCCCCGATGGCTCATCAGCAAGAATAATAGAAGGATTATTGATGAGTGCCCTGGCTACTGCAACACGCTGTTTTTCACCTCCAGAAAGTTCACTTGGCTTATGATCTAATCGGTCATTGAGCTGAAGAAAATCCAACAACTCTTTGGCACGTTTTGTGGCTTTTGAACTATTAGTTTTACCAATTAGAGCAGGAATTATCACATTTTCGAGTGCTGTAAACTCAGGTAAAAGTTGATGAAATTGAAAAATAAAACCGATCTCCTCGTTTCTAAACTTAGCCAACTTATCACCTTTTAATTTTACAATATCTCTTCCATTCATCATTATCTCGCCACTATCGGGCTTATCTAAGGTGCCCAAAATTTGAAGTAAAGTGGTTTTGCCAGCACCGCTCGGTCCTACAATAGATACTACTTCTCCCTTTTTGACCGACAAATCAACTCCTTTCAGGACTTGTAATTGCCCAAACGACTTGAAAATTCCTTTTGCTTCAATCATATCCAATTTAATTTTTTATCAAATCCCTTATTACTTCTGATGCAAGCATCAGACCTACCATTGACGGCATATATGAAATGGTGCCAGTTGTTGTTTTTTTATATTTTTCATCATCAATTGCCACCACACTCTCTTTGATGCTTGTTTCGGTTGAATAGACACACTTCACCCCTCTCTTGACACCCATCTTTGCCAAGCGTTTACGTGTTGCTTTGGCTAAAGGACAATAATTGGTTTTTGAAATATCATCAATCCGTATCATTTGAGGATTGAGTTTGGCACCCGCACCCATCGCCGATATCACCTTCAACCCCCTATCCACACATCCTTTTATCAAAAAAGCTTTAGGCGAAATGGTGTCAATGGCATCAACCACATAATCGAAAGGCTTGGAGTCGAGAATCAGATCCATATTGTTCTCATCCAACCACTCATTCACAATCTCCAACTCAACATCGGGGTTGATATCTCTCAAACGATCAGCCAACACTTCAGCTTTTTGAAGCCCTATAGTAGATTGTAGAGCAATAATCTGGCGATTAATATTACTTGCATTCACCACATCACGATCAATCAATGTCATGTGCCCCACCCCTGCTCGGCAAATCATTTCAGCAGCAATTGCACCAACGCCACCTAAACCTACCACTAAAACTTTTGCTTTTTGTAGCCTCTCAATGCCCTCTTTTCCAATCAAAAGTTCTGTTCGCTCACTCCAATTAGCCATCTTTTTTCTGTGTACTTACTTTATAACTCTATCTCTTTTTTGCAAAAATACCTAATTCAGGACAATCAACACGGATAAAAACATTATTATTTGTAATTTTGTAAGAATTTATGAGCAATTTTATTTCAAAAATAGAAGATAATGAGTTTGGTGAAATTCACTTTTACCGAAATATGCGTGCAAAACGGATGAATATACGGGTTTATTCAGACTATCTTCGCGTTTTGCTTCCACCACGATTGAGCGAGAAAGATGGTTTGAAGTTTGTCAATGAAATTAGAGAAAATTTACGAACAAGCAGGAGCAAACTTCCAGAAATTAGCCCTTTGCACATTGATGATGAAAAACCATTGCAAACTTACACTTTCTTAGTAAAAACAAAGAAATCTGAGAGAGATAACATCTACTCCAAATTGGATAACGATATTCTAACAATTGAATATCCGCACACTTTCGATACAAATACAGCTGCAACACAAACCTACTTTTGGAATAGCATCAACTATTTCTTACGCAATGAAGCGAAACGAATACTCTATCCTTTGACCCTTGAAATGGCCAAAAAACATAACTTTACAATTACTGATATCAAAATACAGTCGTCAAAAACTCGTTGGGGAAGTTGTAGCTCAAAAAAAAGCATCAACCTCTCTCAATATTTGTTGCTTGTGCCTTATCATCTGATTGAATACGTAGTGCTTCACGAGCTTTGCCACACGGTAGAAATGAACCACAGCCCAAGATTCTGGGCTCTGATGGACAAAGTTACTAACGGCAAAGCACAAGCTTATCGCAAAGAGTTGAAAAATTATTATATGCCTAAATATTAAACAGTATGTTGCAAGTTTTTAAATCATACGCCATGCCCATTGCCATGTTAGCTGGCATACTGTTTTTTCAGTTTTTTGCTCAATTTTCGGAGATTATCCCCTACCTCATCTTTTTGATGTTGTTTTTCACTTTTCTGAAAATTGATTGGAACAAGATTAGATTCCGCAGCTTGCACTTTTGGCTGTTAGCCATTCAATTGTTTGGATCTATATTGGTCTATTTTCTACTAAAACCAATTCACCCCATATTGGCACAAGGAGCTTCGCTTTGTGTTTTGGCTCCTACTGCTACAGCAGCGCCAGTCATTACCAAACTTTTGGACGGCAATGTAGAGAGTCTCACAGCATACAGTTTATTGAGCAATTTACTTTTCATTTTAGCTGCACCTCTATTTTTCAGTTTTGTGGGCGAAAGCGACATCGCCTTTATCAGCTCTTCACTTCTGATTGTTCAAAAAGTCTCTCTGCTGTTGTTAGTCCCAATGATTTTAGCTCTGGTTATCAGACAACTTAGCAAAAAACTAACACAAAATATAGGAAAATTGAGTTTTCTTTCATTTTATCTTTGGGTTGTTGCTCTAACTATCGTGGTGGCTCGCACTGTAAGTTTTATTTTTCAACAAGAAGCAGATAATTATAAACTGTGGATATATTTAGTCATTTCAAGTTTGATAATCAGCATAGTTTTATTTACAGCAGGCAGACGCATCGGGAAGCATTATAGTGACACCGTAGCTGGCGGGCAAGCTTTAGGTCAGAAAAACACAATTTTGATTATTTGGATGGCTCAAAGTTATCTAAATCCGATAGCATCAATCGCCGCAGGAGCCTATGTGATTTGGCAAAATAGCATCAACTCAATACAAGTGTGGTTACACAATCGCAATAAATAGATGAAACAAAAACCCATAATCTTAGTGTTAATAGAAGAATTTATATTACTTTTAAAAATTCAAACTTTATTATAATGAATTGGCAACAACTTCTATCTCCCAAACGACTTGGCTTAGAAAATTATCACGACCGAGAGCGAGACAACCGCAATCAATTTCAACGCGACTATGATCGACTTATATTTTCATCACCGTTTCGCCGCTTGCAAAATAAGACTCAGGTTTTTCCGCTACCGGGCAGTATATTTGTACACAACCGCCTGACCCACAGCCTTGAAGTTGCGAGCGTAGGGCGTTCGCTGGCTACAAACGTAGCTTTTGCCAAACAAAATGAGCAAATTGAATATATGAACGAAATAGGCTCCATTGTTTCGGCTGCTTGCTTGGCTCACGATATGGGAAATCCACCCTTTGGACACTCTGGCGAAGCCGCAATTGCGAGTTTCTTTGCTGAAGGTGAGGGTGCACACCTCAAAGAACAAATGAGTGAAGAGGAGTGGAGTGATATCATTCGTTTTGATGGGAATGCCAATGCTTTTCGGCTTTTGAGTCATCAATTTAATGGGCGCAGAAAAGGAGGTTTTGTATTGACTTACTCCACCTTGGCTTCGATTGTAAAATATCCTTACGCCTCAATTGATGGAGATGGAAAGAGGCAAAAATTTGGTTTTTTCACTTCCGAAAAACATATTTACGAAAAAATTGCTACTGAATTGGGTATTGAAAGATCTCCCGATAAGCCCAATCAATATATGCGACACCCATTGGTTTATTTGGTAGAAGCGGCAGATGATATCTGTTATCAAATTATGGATATTGAAGATGCCCACAAACTAAAAATAATCCAAACAAATGAAACAAAGGAGCTTTTTTACCAATTTTTTGATGATGAAAGAAAAGGGCGAATTAAGAAAAACATCGAAATTGTGAGTGATATCAATGAGCAAATAGCTTATTTACGTTCATCAGTAATTGGTTTATTGGTTGATGAATGTAGTCGGATATTTATAGAAAATGAAGCGTCTATTTTAAATGGCACTTTTGAGAAATCACTCATTAAAAAAATTGAAGAGAAACCACGATTGGCCTATGAAGCCTGTTCGCAGGTGGCTAAGCAAAAGATTTATAAATCGCAAGAAGTTCTTGATGTCGAGCTGGCAGGCTACCGAATTATTTATACCCTATTAGAATATTTTATCAACGCCGCATTAAGCCCAAACAAAAGTTACTCTCAACAGTTATTGAATAGGATTCCAGAACAATATGACGTAGAAAACGAGACCACCTATGGCAAAGTGCAGGCCATATTGGATTATATTTCAGGAATGACTGATATATACGCTTTAGATTTGTATCGAAAAATAACGGGAATTGATATTGGGAAAATTTGAAAACCACTTTTCGCTTGAAATAACATTACAAAAACAAATTACTTGCAACTAATAAGATCTTCTACATTTTTAAATAGATGAAAATCAGGATGTTCTATTTTTTAAAAAAATAAATATCAAAAAACTATTGCAGGTTTCCAAAAATGTTGTATTTTTGCACTCGCTTAGTAAGATAAAGGCTTTAGCCCAAACTTAACTAGCTCGGATGGTGGAATTGGTAGACACGAAGGACTTAAAATCCTTTGGCCCTTATCGGCTGTGCGGGTTCAAGTCCCGCTCCGAGTACAAGCAATGTAAAGAGACTGTCTTTTAATATCAGACAGTCTCTTTTTTTTATCCTTATATTTTTGTTTTTTCAATAAAAAAGCAGTAATTTAGTACGATTTTTAGAATTTATAATTGCATTTGTTGCAACATCAAGCAAAACATACTTAAACACTTATGCAACAAGCAATTAAAGCAGATGAAAATATTTAAATAATTTACTCAAATAAATAAAAGATGATTGATAAAGAAGACAAGATTATCAGAGTGAACATTGATGACGAGATGAAATCATCATATATTGATTATTCCATGTCCGTAATTGTGTCAAGGGCACTACCCGATGTGCGAGACGGCTTGAAGCCAGTTCATCGTCGTGTGCTCTATGGGATGAGCCAGCTGGGAAACACATCAGACAAACCCTATAAAAAATCTGCAAGGATAGTTGGTGAAGTAATGGGTAAGTTTCACCCCCACGGAGACTCTTCGATATATGGTACAGTTGTGAGATTAGCTCAACATTGGTCAATGCGATATATGCTTGTTCACGGTGAAGGTAACTTTGGATCGGTAGATGGTGATGGAGCTGCAGCGATGCGTTATACCGAAGTTAGATTACAAAAGATAGCTGAAGAGATGCTGTCTGATATTGATAAAAACACGGTTGACTTTAGAGCCAACTTTGATAATACATTAGAAGAACCCATTGTTTTACCATCACGCATTCCAAACCTCATTGTCAATGGGGCATCGGGTATTGCTGTTGGTATGGCTACCAATATGGCTCCGCACAACTTGACTGAAACCATAAACGCTTGTATTGCTTACATCGACAACAATGAAATTGAAATTGATGAATTAATACAACATATCAAAGCTCCTGATTTTCCAACAGGTGGTTTTATTTACGGTTATGCTGGAGTAAAAGATGCTTTTGAAACAGGGCATGGCAGAATAGTGATGCGAGCCAGGGTTGAGATTGAAGCTGACGCAAACGGAAGAGAGCGATTAATTGTTACAGAAATCCCTTATCTTGTAAACAAAGCAGAACTCATCAAATCAATCGCTAGCATGGTGGTTGACAAACGAATAGAAGGAATTTCTGATATTACAGACGAATCGAACCGTGAAGGTATGCGTATTGTAATAGATATCAGACGAGATGCCAACGCCAATGTAGTTCTTAATAAACTGTATAAGTTTTCATCACTCCAATCATCATTCAGCGTAAACAACATTGCATTGGTCAATGGGCGTCCGCTTCAATTGAATATCAAAGATTTGATCAAGCATTTTGTTGACCATCGTCATGAAGTAGTTATTCGTCGCACACAATTCGAATTAGATGAAGCTGAAAGAAGAGCTCATCTTTTGAAAGGATTTATGATTATCTTGGACAATTTAGACGAAGCTATCAAAATAATACGCGACTCCAAAACACCGGAAGAGGCACGCAATCGTTTGATTGAGCGTTTTGAATTGACTGATATTCAAGCACGAGCTGTAGTTGAAATGCGACTTCGCCAATTGACCGGAATGGAGCAAGATAAACTTCGAGCAGAATATGCTGAATTGATGGAAAAGATAGAGTGGCTCAAAGAGGTATTGGACAATATTGAGCTTCGAATGGATATTATCAAAGAAGAATTGATAGAAATCAACAAAAAATATGGAGATAAAAGAAGAAGTGAAATAATTTATGCATCAGAGGAGTTTAATCCAGAAGATTTTTATGCTGATGATGAGATGATTATCACTATTTCTCATTTGGGCTACATCAAACGTACACCTCTCAATGAGTTTAGAACTCAAGGGCGTGGCGGAGTTGGCTCTAAAGGTAGCGACTTCCGCGACAACGACTTCATTGAGCACATCTACCCCGCTACGATGCACAACACGATGATGTTTTTCACAGAAAAAGGTACTTGCTATTGGTTGAAGGTATATGAAATTCCCGAAGGTAGTCGTAATTCAAAAGGACGAGCCATCCAAAATCTTCTCAATATTAATACCGATGACAAAGTAAACGCCTACATACGTGTAAAAGGATTAAACGATAGTGAGTATATCAATTCGCATTATTTGGTGTTTGGCACGAAAAATGGATTGATAAAGAAAACCATTTTAGAAGCCTACTCACGACCTCGTCAAAATGGTATTCGTGCTATCAACATCAACGAGGGGGATCAAGTGATTGAAGTGCGTCTTACTGACGGTAACAATGACATAATGATGGCTAATCGTAACGGAAGAGCTGTGCGATTTCATGAGTCAACGGTGCGTTCGATGGGAAGAACTGCAACTGGTGTGAGAGGAATTATTTTAGATGATGATACCGAAGATCAAGTGATTGGCATGATTTGTGAAGACGTTGATAAAGGTGCTGATGTTTTGGTTGTATCCGAGCAAGGATATGGCAAACGCTCACCGATGAAGGATTATCGTAGAACCAATCGTGGTGGTAAAGGTGTTAAAACACTTAGCATTACGGACAAAACAGGTAAACTAATCTCTATCAAAGGTGTAACGGATGAGAATGACTTGATGATTATTAATAAATCTGGCATCACAATTCGTTTTGGCGTAGAGGCTCTTCGTGTAATGGGACGTGCTACCCAAGGTGTACGCATCATTAACTTAGAAAAACGAGGCGATCAAATCGCATCAGTATGTAAGGTAAATAAATTTGAAGAGGAAGAAGATCAAGTTGAAGTTGAAAACTCAATTGATACAATAGAAGAAACAGCAGGCAACGAACCTGAGATTGAAATAGAAGATTAATAATAAACAAGATTAAATAATATTTATATTATAACTAAAAAACGATTCTAAAAATGAAAAAACTATTTTTATCAATCACTCTTATTATGGCGTTTTCTGCAATTACATTTGCACAGAAAGCAAATGTAAAAAGAGCTGAAAACTTAATTCTGCAAGAAAAAGCAGATTTTAATGAAGCACGTAAGCTAATCAAAGAAGCATTAAAAGACGAAACCACAAAAAATGAAGCTAAAACTTATTATGTGGCGGGACAAATTGGTTATAAAGAAAATGAAAAACTCAATCAACTTTTGATGCTTGGTAGAGAATCTGATGTGGATAAAGATAAAAAAGGCGCAGCAATTATGGAGTCTTACAATTATCTGATTAAAGCACATGAATTGGACAACCTACCTAATGCTAAAGGAAAAATTAAACCAAAACTAACTAAAAAAATTAGAGAAAATATTTTAGAATATTACACACAGCAATACAATTTAATTGCCTACGGTGCCCATCTTTATGAGAATAGAGATTATGCTGAAGCTGCAAATGTGTTTACGACATATTTAGCTATTCCTCATTTGGACATTATGAAAAAAGAGTTGACCGCTAACGATTCAACCTACTTAATGATCAAATATTTTAATGCTTTAGCTTTGACCAACAGTAAAAACTCAACAGAGGCAATCAAAGCATACAATTCATTGAAAGCTGACAATTATGAAGCTCTAAATGTTTATCAATTGCTCAGTGAAGAGTACCTAAACATCAAAGATTCAGCGAATTATTTTAGCACATTAAAAGAAGGTTTTGATAAATTTCCAGAAGAGCCATGGTTCCTTCAAAACATCATCAACTACTATATCAACAAAAACGATATTGAAGCCGCAGCTACCTATTTAGATGAGGCTATAAATCAAAATCCAAATATTGCAGAATATTATTTTGTAAAAGGCAACATTGATGAAAGAATGGAGAATTTAGTTTCAGCACGTGCTGCTTTTGAAAAAGCTTTATCTTTGAAACCCGAAATGGCTGGTGCTTATGCAGGTATTGGGCGTGTAATATTTAATCAAGCAGTGGAGATGCAAAATAAAGCTGGTGAAATTAAAGACAACAACCTATACAATGCTGAGATGGACAAAATTCAGAAAGTTTTTGAATCCAGTTTAGAATACATGGAGAAAGCTGTTGAGTTAGATGGTGATGAGTATGAATATAAGCAAAATCTGAAAATGCTTTATTACCGTTTAGGCGATGAAGAAAAATATGAAGCAATCGTAAAAGAAATGGAAGGTTAGTATTTAGAATACAGTAAATATCTCAGAATAATTAAGAGTGGTGCTCCTACACATTGGAAGTTCCACTCTTTTTTTGTAAAAACGCATAAAACTAAAAAAGTTATATGCGTTTTTATTTTGACTAATTAGAAAGGTAAGTCATCAACTTCGTCCGCCGATGTTGGTGATACAGCATCGGGCAATGATTCTGTCGCCTGATTAGACGCTCCTGATTCAACAGGATTAGCATCATTACCATCAGAACGCTTACTATCCAAAAATTGGATATTTTCAGCAACAACTTCTGTAGTATATCGCTTTACGCCGTCTTTTTCCCAACTTCGTGTTTGAAGTTTGCCTTCAACATAAAGTTTTGAACCTTTTCGGATGTACTTTTCAGCCAATTCGGCTAAACCTCTCCATACTACAATATTGTGCCACTCGGTGCGATCTGGAACCTCTGTTCCATTTTGCATTGTAAAACCACGCTCTGTTGTAGCCAATGAAAAATTAGCTACAGCAACACCTTTTTCTAAATAACGAACTTCAGGGTCGCGACCCACGTTTCCAACTAAAATTGCTTTGTTAACTGACATAATTTCTAAATTTAAGTGAATAATATTAAAACAATTGTCATGCAAATATACATATATATTTTAAAAAACAAAATTATTTAAATAAAAACAATAGCATATAAATTGTAAACATAAAAAACTTGCATAGAATATCACTCTTAAACATCTGATTATCTGTTTTAGTAATTAGGAATAACCCAAAAAGTATTGTAATTTTGCAAACGAAAACAATAAATTTAAAAGAGTTATGAGATTAATTATTCAACCTGATTATCGCAATGTTTCTGAATGGGCAGCTAACTATATTGCCTCAAAAATAATTGCAGCAAACCCAACGAAAGAAAAACCATTTGTATTGGGGTTACCCACTGGTTCATCGCCAATTGGTACCTATAAACATTTAATTAAACTATATAACGAAGGTGTAATTTCATTTGAGAATGTAATTACATTCAATATGGATGAATATGTAGGTTTACCCAAAGAGCATCCTCAAAGTTATTATTCTTTTATGTGGTCAAACTTTTTCAACCACATTGATATAAAAGCAGAAAACACCAACCTATTAGATGGAATGGCTGAAGATCTAACGGCTGAATGTGCTGCTTATGAAGCAAAAATGAAAAAAGTAGGAGGGGTTGATCTTTTCTTAGGAGGCATTGGTGCAGATGGGCATATCGCATTTAATGAGCCAGCATCATCACTCACATCACGAACTCGTGAAAAAACTTTAACTACCGAAACCATCATAGCAAACTCTCGTTTCTTTGACAACGATGTAAATAAAGTTCCTAAAACCTCCATTACCGTAGGTGTTGGCACTGTGATGGATGCTAAAGAGGTGGTTATTATTGCTAATGGACACAATAAAGCACGTGCACTTCGTCACGTAGTAGAAGAGCCAATTAATCATATGTGGACAATTAGTGCATTGCAACTTCATCCGAAAGGAATTATTGTTTGTGACTATGATGCTTGCTCTGAATTGAAAGTAGGTACATACAAATATTTCTTAGATATTGAGAAAGATAGATTGGATCCGAACTCACTGCTATAGTAGTAATTCAATATTAAAAAAAGGCTGACTTGAGATAATTTCTCTTGTCAGCCTTTTTTATATTTATGTTTCACATACTACAAAGTAGTTAATCGTAGATTTCTCCAAAGCACTCTGATACCACCTCCATCGTGAATTTGTAAAGCTATTCTTCCTTGTGCTTTGGCTATAATTTCATCTTCAAAATCTACCATCGGTATGTCATTTAACCAAGTTTGCACACGAGCTCCTTCTACACGGATACGCATCGTATTCCAATCTCCTTCGATTAAAGCTTCCTCTTGCTCCTCGTTGATTTGCACCAACCAACCTCTGCCGTAAGACTCATAAACGCCACCACTTCCATGTCCCTTTGGTGCAACCTCAACTTGCCATCCATTTATCAAAGCTACTGGTTCAACAAACGAACGGAAAAACACTCCTGAATTGCCATCAGCTTCTTGCTTAAACTCCACTGTCAAATCAAAATTGTCATAATACTCTCGCGTACCCAAATATCCATACTCCTTATCTGGACCACTTTCACATACCAAAAGACCATCCTCTACATACCATTTCTCTGTACCATAAACTTCCCAACCTGTTAGATCTTCACCATTAAACAGACTAACTTCTCTCGATACCTTTGGCAGTTCTTTAATTTTAATATTTTTGAACCAAGCGGCTGAGCCATGATCTTGCAAACAGATAACTCCTTTTCTTGCCAATCCATATTCAGGAGCTCCTTCCCACTTACCGCTGTTTTTACGTTCAAACCACTCCTCTGTCCAAGCTTCAAACTCAAGCACTTTTTCGCCATTTAACCAATGTTCTACGTGTCCATTGTCAAATACAATTTTTGATAAATTCCACTCTCCTACTGGCTTCAAGTTCATTTTACTTTTATCTGTAGTATGCATAGCGTAATCGGCAGCCGTCATTTGCCACTCCTCCAAAGTTTCAGGAAAACCAACATCATCAATCAACTGATACTCAGGCCCAGTGATGTAGGGCACAGCAAACTTAGGATGCTCAACCACGTGGTATAAAACACCACTATTGCCACCTTCCGATATTTTCCATTCCCACACAAGCTCAAAATTTTCAAAAACTTTATCTGTTACGATATATCCACTTTCGTCGCTACCACCACCCTTAGCTTGTATAGTGTTATTTTCAACAAACCAAGGACCTGTCAATTCTTCACCATTATAATCACGCCAACCATCCAAGCTTTTTCCATCAAACAGAAGAATCCAACCATCGTTTTTTTCCTCTTTTGTGAGCGTATTATCTTTTACGCTACCACAAGCTATAAACGATAATCCGATTATAGCCATCAATAAATAATTTAGTTTTTTCATTTTATAATATTTTAATTTGTAAATTTAAAGTGAATTTTCTTCTTTTATCAAATACGTCAATGCATCGCCGATTAAATAATTACTACCACCCACAAAGATCAAATCATCCACTTCTGCATCACTCTTAGCTTTTTTTATCGCTGTTTCAACATCTTTATAACAGCCGCCTTCTAAACCAAAACCTGAAGCTTTTTCTTTCAGAATTTCACATTGAATAGCTCTGTTTGTATTGGCTTCGGTAAAATAGTAATGTGCATCTTTAGGAAGAAGTGCCAATACAGAATCAACATCTTTATCATCGACCATAGCAAAAATAATATGAAGCAATCTGTACTTTTCTTCCGCTAAATTGAGAACAACCTGTTTGACACCATCTACATTGTGTCCCGTATCTACAATTATTTTTGGTTGCTCGGATAAAATCTGCCATCTGCCTTGCAGTCCACTCAGTTCTATTACATTTTCTAATGCCGTTTGCACATGCACATCAGATATTTCAAAGCCTATTTTTTTCAATTGATTAACGCTTTCAAAAACTGTAGCTATATTTTTCAGCTGAAACTTACCCGTCAAGCCACTAATTAATATAGAGCCATCATCGGTTTCGATAATCATCTTACCTTTTTCGTAAAATAACTCTTTGAGATCAATACTATCTGATGCAAATGAGATACTCGCATTCATTTCGGCACACTTTTTTCTAAAAACCTGCTCTATCTCTTTTTGCTGACGCTCCCCAATAACAACAGGTCTGTTATTTTTTATAATCCCAGCTTTCTCGTAAGCTATTCTTTCTAAATTATCTCCTAAAAACTGAGTGTGATCTTCACCTATATTTGTAATAATTGAGAGTTCTGGATAGATAATATTGGTGCTATCAAGCCTTCCACCCAAACCAACCTCAACAACGACAACATCTACTTGTTGGTCTGAAAAATACTTGAAAGCCATTGCCATTGTTGCCTCAAAAAAAGAGGGTTGCATCTTTTCTAAAAAATCAAAATGTTTTTTAACAAACTCCACCACATATTCAGGCTCAATCATTTTGCCATTGATTCTTATCCTCTCGCCAAAATCCATCAAATGAGGCGAGGTGTACAAACCAACTCGATAACCAGCCGTTTGTAAAATAGCTGACAAAAGGTGAGAAACAGAGCCTTTTCCATTTGTTCCTCCCACATGGATGGTTTTATAATTCAAATGCGGATTTGAAAAATACTGCATAATCTCTTCCGATTTTTCCAAACCAGGCTTATACGCCACAGCTCCTATATTATGAAAAACCGGTAATCTGCTATATAAATAATCTAAAGTTTCTTGATAATTCATGTGTTATGCTGCAAGACTAAGTAATATATTTCTATTATACTTTAATTTCTCTTTGTAAATGATTATTTTTGTAATTAATTATACAAATATAGCACAAAACAGATACATGCTCAAGAAAATTAAAAGCTTTATCGAAAGAGATCTGATAAAAGATAAAACTGAAAAAATATTAGTCGGGGTAAGTGGCGGATTAGATTCTGTTGTCTTGTTAGATATTCTCAATAAACTGGGTTATACTTGTATTGTTGCACATTGCAATTTCCACCTAAGAGGCGAGGAGTCAAACCGAGATGAACAATTTGTATATGAGTTAGCACAATCTCTAAACCTCAAGTTTTTGAAGATAGATTTTGACACTTACAAGTATGCGAAAGAGCAAAAAATATCTATTGAAATGGCGGCACGTGAACTTCGATATAATTGGTTTGAAAAAATGAGCCAAGAACACCAAACGCCCTATATCGCAATTGCACACCACGCAAACGACTCTGTAGAAACAGTTTTGTTGAATTTAATTAGAGGAACAGGACTCAAGGGAATCTTAGGTATTAGTGCTCAAAACGATAAGATTATTCGCCCACTAATCAACACTTTCAGAGATGAATTAGAAGTATATGCCGAAAACAATAACATCAAATACATTGTGGACTCTACCAATCTTGAAGATGATTATGCTCGAAATAAAATTAGAAATTTAGTATTACCTATTTTATCAGAAATCAATCCTGCTACAATTCAAAATATACACCATAGTACTACAATTTTATCGGACAACTGGGGTATCTATACAGAAACAATAGAGAATATTAAACAAAACGTTATCCAAGAAAGTGATGAAGAGATATTAATTGATATAGAGAAAATACAAAAGCTAAAATATAGAAATTCGATTCTTTTTGAATTGCTACGAACTTATAATTTTAACAGCTCATCGGTGGCTGATATTAATAAAGCAATAGAAAACAATCAAAGTGGAAAAATCTTCTATTCTCCAACTCACACACTATTGCGGGATAGAGATGTGCTGATCATTAATAAAAACAGTGAGAATGATGAGAGTAAAACTTTTATTATATCTCCAAAAGATGAAGAAATTGCCGAACCCATTCATTTGTCATTTAGATTTTTAAAAAAAGGAAGCAATTTTAATTATTCTACAGACAAAAACAAAATTCATCTTGATGCCGACAAGTTAAATACACAATTGCAAATAAGAAAATGGAAAGAAGGCGATTACTTTTACCCTTTAGGAATGAAAGGTAGAAAAAAACTGAGCGACTACTTTATTGACAGCAAAATAAACAGCTTTGAAAAGAAAAATATATATCTATTATTATCAGATGATGACATAGTTTGGATTATAGGCAGACAGATAGATAACAGATATAAGATAAGCAATAAGACTCAGAATATTGTAGAAATCACATACTTTAAATGAGTTTTTTGTCTGATTATTTGTTAAAACCAAATTATAGACCTATCTTTGCAGCGATAATTCAATATCCTTTCAACAATACACTACGCGAAAGAGATATTTTCTATAACAATACAATATTATTTATTTTCAAAAATAATCCTCATAGGAGTATTATGCTTTGTATTAAAATATCACAAGCGACAAAGCTCCTATTTTTTCAAAAACACATTTTATGACGAATTTCACTATTCTTCAATTGAGTTCGAAAACTATAGTAGAACTAAAAACTATAGCATCTGATTTAGGGCTTAAAATACCCTCTTCAATAAGAAAAGAGAATCTTATATATGAGATATTGGATTTTCAAGCAGTAAGTAACGCACAAGCTAAAACGGCATCAATCGAAGATAACAACAAAAACAAAAGAAAAAGAGTGGCTAAGCCAGCAGAAAAAAAACCTGCTACCACTGTAGAGAAAGAAAAGGAGAAAAAACCTATCGAAACTGAAAAAGCTACTAAAACTACAAAAGAGGCAGCTCCTACAAAACGAACAACAAAGAAAAAAGAGACTCCTATTGCTAAAGAGAGAAAAGTGGATCAAGTAGTTGAAACAAAAGAGGCACCTCAAGTAGTAAAAAATCTTGAACCCCAAAAAACGGAACAAGTGGCATCGCAAGAAGAGAACAAAAAAGTAATAGAACTGCCCAAAAAACAAGTAGCATCTCACAAGGAAGAAGATAATCAAAAGACTAAAGAGATTAAAGTTGAAGCTACTAACGATAGAAAACACCTCCCTACTCCACAACAACAGCAGCAGCAACATAACAGAACAAAACACACAGCACCACCTCGCCCTCAACAACAAGAAAGAATTGAAACAAATTATGATTTTGATGAAATTTTAGAAGGTGTTGGCACACTTGAAATACTTGCAGATGGTTACGGATTTTTACGCTCATCAGACTACAACTATTTGGCTTCACCTGATGACATTTATGTATCTCAATCACAAATCAAGCTTTTTGGATTGAAAACTGGCGACACAGTAAAAGGAACAATAAGACCTCCAAAAGAGGGTGAAAAATACTTTCCACTCATTCGTGTTTCAAGCATTAATGGGCGTCCACCTGAATTTACACGTGATAGAGTACCATTTGAACATTTAACTCCGCTATTTCCTGATGAGAAATTTACTTTAAACAGCGGAAAAAATGACACCCTATCAACTCGTATTGTAGATCTGTTTTCGCCAATAGGGAAAGGACAACGCGGTTTGATTGTCGCACAGCCAAAAACGGGTAAAACCATCTTACTTAAAGAGATAGCAAACGCAATTGCAGAAAATCATCCTGAAGTTTTTATGATTGTTTTGCTCATTGACGAACGACCCGAAGAGGTAACAGATATGGCTCGTAGTGTCAACGCAGAGGTTATTTCATCAACTTTTGATGAACCTGCCGAACGCCACGTAAAAGTTGCAAGTATGGTGCACGAAAAAGCCAAACGATTAGTAGAAAGTGGAAATGACGTAGTTATTTTGTTAGACTCAATCACCAGACTTGCAAGAGCATACAACACAGTGGCTCCCGCTTCAGGTAAAGTTTTATCAGGTGGTGTAGATGCTAATGCCCTTCACAAACCCAAAAGATTCTTTGGAGCAGCACGCAACATCGAAAATGGTGGTAGTTTAACCATTATTGCGACAGCATTAACAGAAACCGGCTCAAAAATGGATGAAGTAATCTTCGAAGAGTTTAAAGGTACTGGCAATATGGAGCTTCAATTGGATCGAAGACTATCAAACAAACGTATTTTCCCCGCTGTTGATATTATGTCATCAAGCACACGAAGAGATGATTTGTTGCTTGACAAGGAGGTATTAAATAGAATGTGGATTCTTCGCAGACACTTGTCAGATATGAATCCTATCGAAGCAATGGAGTTTTTGAAAGATAGAATGATTCGAACAGAAAACAACGAGGAGTTTCTAATTTCAATGAATGGATAACAACCCATTAAAAAAATTATACGAAAGAGATTGTTATACTAAAATAACAATCTCTTTTTTTTATGCTTTAAAATAGTGATCAGAATCCTGTTTTAATAAGGCTAAAGAATATTTATTTACGTGGAGGTGATTCTGAAATGTAGGAGGCTCAATTGGGAAAAAGCGTTGATTCCAATCAGCAGGCTGATTAAAATAGAAATATGACAAGCGATTAGCTGACCACTCAGTCCAACTATGCTGATGTATAATTCCTTTTTTACTTGCCAAATATGCACTCTTCAAACTAACAGGTGCTATTCTAAACCAATAAAACCAAAAGCCCCACATTCTATATTGTAGAATATGACCATATTCATGCATCAAAAGTGCTTTGTTGTCATATCCTTGTTTTCCAACAAAGATACCAACACCAGGAATGGTCATTGCTGCACCCCTCTTGAAAGCACCAAAGCCAAGAGTGAATATCCGAATATTATAGAAACTCTTTTTTTTCATAAAAAAGAAATGAAATCAATTACTATTTATCTAACGTTACAAGATTTACAAAATCTATTCCTAAAATAGTTTTGTCTATGAATAATTCAAAACAAAACTTGAACAAAAGTGTTATAAATATACTACATTTGTAATTATAAAAAATTATATATCAATAAAATTATGCTAACTACTTTAATAATTATTGGAACCATCATTCTGCTGGTTCTATTTATGGTGATTTACTCACGTCATAAAATGAAAAATTTGCCAGTAGCTGAAACTCACGAAAGTATTGCTATTTTGACAGATAAAAACTTCAATCACCAATTAAAAGATAAATTAGTTTTAGTTGATTTTTGGGCTGAATGGTGTATGCCTTGTAAAATAATGCTTCCCATTCTCAATGATGTAGCCGCAAATAGTGATGGTAGTTATTTAGTTGCAAAAGTAGATGTGGATAGCAATCAGGGATTAGCTCAAAAATATGGGATTCGCAGTATACCAACTCTTGTAGCTTTTAAAGATGGAAAAGAAGTAGCGCGTTTTGTTGGAGTGAAACAAAAGAACTTTCTAATCAACGAAATGAAGAAGCTATCTTAAGCCAAACTGACTCAATTAAAAATCTCGCAAACTAAAACAAATAAAAAAAGTTGAACTATATTTTTAGTTCAACTTTTTTTATTTATCTATTACAATGTTATTTAGCTAACACTTTTTACGATTGCTTTGAATGCCTCTGGATGGTTCATAGCTAAATCTGCTAAAACTTTACGATTGATTTCGATATTTGCTTTTTTCAAAGCACCCATCAAGCGTGAATAGCTCATACCCTCAGCTCTTGCAGCAGCATTGATACGCTGAATCCAAAGTGAACGGAAGTTGCGTTTTTTAACTTTACGATCACGGTAAGCATATTGCAAACCTTTTTCCCAAGCATTTTTGGCTACCGTCCAAACATTTTTACGAGCACCAAAGTAACCTTTAGTTTGGCTTAAAACTCTTTTTCTTCTTTTACGTGAAGCAACGTGATTAACTGATCTTGGCATTTTGAAATGATTTTTGAAAAGTTAGCGTCACCCATTTTTGGGAGATCTTTGAGCTAATCTTTTGGATTTAATACTTAAAAGTTCTTATATTCAGTCTTTTTTTATATGACATTGATTAGATACGAAGTAAAGCTTTTACGTTATTTTCGTCAGCTTTGTGCACATAATTTGTATGAGTTAAATTACGTTTTTGCTTTTTCGTTTTTTTAGTCAAAATATGACTTTTATAAGCACTTTTTCTTTTAATTTTCCCTGTTCCGGTAAGAGCAAATCTTTTTTTAGCACCGGAATTAGTTTTCATTTTTGGCATTTTTTCTATTTTTATTTTAAATTGAAAATTCTATTTTTTCTGTTTTTTTGGAGATAACATCAATATCATTCTTTTTCCCTCTAACTTAGGTAACTGATCAACTTTTGCATAATCTTCTAAATCATTAGCGAAACGCAGCAAGAGCATTTCACCTTGATCTTTAAACAAAATTGAACGACCTTTGAAGAAAACATAAGCTTTTAACTTATCGCCATCTGACAAGAATTTAATAGCATGTTTTAGCTTAAAGTTGTAGTCGTGATCATCGGTTTGTGGACCAAATCGAATCTCTTTAACTTCAATCTTTGTTTGTTTGGCTTTGTTTTCTTTCTCTTTTTTCTTTTGTTGATATAAGAATTTTTGGTAATCAACTATTCGGCACACTGGTGGCTCTGCATTAGCTGCTATTTCAACCAAATCCAACTCAAGCTCATCGGCTATGGCCATAGCTCTCTCAAAAGAATACACACCTGTTTCGACGTTATCGCCTACAAGTCTAACTTCTTTTACACCTTTAATCTTATCGTTTATACGATTTGGTAACTCTCTTACATTGCCTCTGCGTGGCCTCATTGATCTTTTTTGTATTATTTTGTTCCTCCTATAATTTAACCCAAATAGTTTATCTATTTTGAGCGTGCAAATATACGACATTATATTTAATTTACAAAACTATATGAGAGTTTATTTCTTTAAGACAAACTGAGTAGAACTCTAAACAGCAAGTTATTATGAGTTATAAAAATATTTACTGTTTCATTTGTTGAGATTTTTATTTACTTTTGCAGATAAATGGAATTATCTCAATTTTTGAATTTATATGCACAACATCCACAAGTTGAAGCTATCACATTGTGGGCTGCAACGCGCGAACCTAATTTACAAATCTCGGGTTTGAGTGGCTCCTCCACATCTTTAGTGATGGGAGCAATATATCAAAAAATCAAAAGAAATCATGTTTTCATTTTGAATGATGCCGATGAAGCAGCCTATTTTTATAACGATTTAAGAAAAGCTTTATCTGATGATGATGTGATTTTTTTTCCTTCTTCATACAAAAAAACCATTCGACTCTCACAATTAGATGGCACCAATGAGATACTGCGAACAGAGACTCTAAACCGATTAACAAATTCGAATAAACCCTTGATTATTGTCAGCTACCCTGATGCTATGGCTCAGAAAGTTGTTTCATCAAAAGGGGTACGAGACAAAACATTGAAACTGCGAGCGAATGAAAGTGTAGATATCGAATCTTTGAGTGAAATTTTAATTGATTTTGGTTTTCAAAGAGTTGATTTTGTTTATGAACCTGGTCAGTTTTCAATACGTGGCGGTATAGTCGATGTGTTTTCATACGCTTTTGAATTGCCCTATCGCTTGGATTTTTTTGGAGATGAGATAGATAGCATTCGTATTTTTGATATTGAGACCCAACTATCCAAAGAGAAGAAAAATCAAATTGAGATTATCCCTAATTTGCACAACGAGAGCTACAATTCTCAAATGGTCGCTTTCTCTGAGTTCATTTCAAAAGAGAGTTTTTTTCATTTCCAAGATGTAATATTCACCAAAGATAAAATCAATCAATTCTATGATGAGGCGCTGATAAAGGCGAATAGCAAAGGCGAAAACTCACCCGACCTACATCACAAACTAATTACAGGCGATGATTTTTTGCGTGCAATTACATCTTTCAGAAAAGTAGAATGGAGCAATAGAAGTCATTTTAAAGCATCAACAAACATACTGTTTAGCACAGTTCCACAACCTGTTTTTCATAAAAACTTTGAGTTGATTTCCAATAATTTAAAAGAGTTTTTAGAAGATAATTATAAAGTCTATATTTTTAGTGATAGCGTAAAACAGATTGATCGCATAGCTGCCATTTTCAAAGATAGAGGTGATAACATTAGATTTCAAGCTATAAAAAACACCATACATAGTGGATTTATCGACCATGATTTAAGTTTAGTTTGTTATACTGACCACCAAATCTTTGATCGCTTTCATAAATATCGACTAAAGACAGATAGCACACGGCAGGGCAAAGTAGTGATGACACTCAAAGAGCTCAATCAACTTCAAGTAGGCGACTATGTGGTGCATGTAGATCACGGTGTTGGGAAATTTGAGGGTTTGGTGCGAACCAATGTAAATGGGAAGATGCAAGAGATGGTTAAGCTTACTTACAAGGATGATGATATTATTTTTGTAAGTATTCACTCCCTACATCGCATATCAAAATACAAAGGAAAAGAGGGAGTAGCTCCGCGAATCAATAAATTAGGCTCAGGTGCTTGGGAACGATTAAAGGAGCGTACTAAATCGAAGGTTAAAGATATAGCACGTGATTTGATCAAACTTTATGCCCAGCGAAAAGCCGAGAAAGCTTATCAATTTTCGCCTGATAGTTATTTGCAAAACGAGTTGGAGTCTTCGTTTATATATGAAGATACACCCGATCAAATAAAATCAACAGCCGACATCAAAATGGACATGGAGTCTGATATGCCAATGGACAGATTGGTATGTGGAGATGTTGGGTTTGGAAAGACTGAAGTTGCCATTCGTGCAGCTTTCAAAGCTGTGGCTGATAGCAAACAAGTAGCAGTGTTGGTACCAACCACCGTCTTGGCACTACAGCATTATATGACTTTCAAAACTCGTCTTGAAAACTTTCCTTGTAATGTTTCCTATCTCAGCAGAGCCAAATCTACAAAAGAGACCAAAGAGACTTTAAGTAAACTGGAGAGTGGCGAAATTGACATCATCATTGGGACACATAAATTAGTTAGCAAATCTGTAAAATTCAAAGATTTAGGTCTGCTTATTATCGATGAGGAGCAAAAATTTGGTGTTTCTGTAAAAGACAAATTAAAACAATTAAAAGTAAATGTTGATACGCTCACGCTGACCGCAACACCCATTCCTCGTACGCTTCAATTTTCTCTACTTGGTGCAAGAGACTTATCAATCATCAACACGCCACCGCCAAACCGATATCCCGTTCAAACAGAAATACACCAATTTGACGAAGAGATAATACGCGATGCGATAAATTTGGAAATGAGCCGCAATGGACAAATTTTTTTCATCAACAATCGTATTCAGAGTATTTATCAAATTGAAGCAGTGATAAAACGTTTGGTACCCGGTTGTAGAGTTGCTGTGGGCCACGGTCAAATGCCAGCTAATGATTTGGAAGAGATAATTTCTGATTTTATCGAATATGACTATGATGTATTAATAGCCACTACGATAATCGAATCGGGCATTGACATACCCAACGTAAACACCATCATCATCAATAACGCACACCACTTTGGACTGAGTGACCTACATCAATTGCGTGGTAGGGTTGGGCGTAGCAATCGCAAGGCATATTGCTACTTGCTTGCTCCTGAAATGAGTTTACTCACCATCGATGCACGCAGACGTTTGCAAGCCATAGAAACTTTTTCAGAATTAGGAAGTGGATTTAATATTGCTATGCAAGACTTAGATATTCGTGGTGCTGGCAATATGCTTGGAGCTGAGCAAAGCGGTTTTATTACCGATTTGGGTTACGAAACTTATCAACGCATTCTGAATGAAGCTATGCACGAACTGAAAAACGAAGAATTTGCAGAACTATACGCTCACGAAAGAGAATCTAACAATAAAAAGCACTTTGTAAATGAGTGTCAGATTGATACCGATTTGGAAATTATGTTTTCGGATGATTATGTAGAGAATATATCCGAAAGAATGAGTCTTTATCGCGAGTTAGATAGTATCGAAACAGAAAATGAACTACAAGAATTTCAACAAAAATTAGAAGACCGATTTGGTAAAATGTCAGATAAAAGCCTGAGATTATTGTTGGTGGTTCGCTTGCGTTGGATGGCAATGCAATTTGGCATAGAGAGAATTATTCTCAAAAACGGCTATATGCTTTGCTATTTGGTTGCAAACAAACTTTCGCCCTACTACCAATCAGAAGAGTTTGGCAGACTATTGCAATATATGACAGCTAACCCACGAAACACCAAGCTACGTGAAAACAATGACAAACGATCTATTCAGTTTGACAATGTTTCCAACATCGAAAAAGCTTGGGAAATCTTTCAAAAATTTTGATTTAGATATTAAATGACAAATCTTTTTAACCAAAAAACCATTTGTGCAAAGCTCCAAAATATTGTTGGTATAGCTTAAAACTATCCTCCAAAATTTCAACAGCTGTCTCTTTTCCAAAAAACTTCTCAACTACCACAGTTTTGTTTTCTAATTTGGTATAATCTTCAAAGAAAGACATAGTTTCAGTTAACATATGTTGAGGTAGTTCAGAAATATCATTGTAGTGATTTACACTTGGATCACCTGCTGCAACAGCAATAATTTTATCGTCAGCTTCGCCATTATCTAACATTCTCATCACACCAATAATTTTAGCTGGTACAATGCATAGTGGCACCACTTCGATTTGTGATAAAATAAGGATATCCAAAGGGTCTTTGTCCTCGCCGTAGCTTTGAGGTATAAAACCATAATTTGCTGGATAATAAACAGATGAATACAACACCCTATCCAACTTCAACAAACCACTATCTTTATCCAATTCATATTTGGCACGAATACCTTTTGGTATCTCAATAATTCCATTTACAACATCTGGTATTTGATCACCGGGTGTAACATGGTGCCAAGGATTAAAATTATTTCTCATTTTTAAATCTATTTTTTATCAAAATTACAAATTATTTGGATATAACAAAATTAATTGAACCAATTATTGATAAATTCAATATAAACAAACTATTTGAAAATGTGTATAAGTGAGCTTAGAGCAGGCATTGGGCTTGCAGCAACAAATTAAAACTCATTACATCAGCTTTATAAAAATCATTAACTCTGCTATGTTTTATCAAACAACTATGGTTATACCGAAATTTTTCATTAATTTTGTAAGCTTTTTCTTTTTATATCGAATAAAAAGAGCAGATATTAGTAGTAATTATAAATTAAGGTTATTAAAAAGATGGATGCAATGACAAAAAGTCCCTTGCAAATAGCAAGAGCTTCTTATCAGCCTAAAGTACCAGTTGCACTTGAAGGCTTCGTTCAATTAGTAGAAGGTGAAACTACACAATCAGTCGCAGATCAAGCTGAAATTAAAGCTTTATTCCCAAACACGTATGGATTGCCCGTTTTGAATTTTGAGAAGGGTGAAAAGAAAAATTATCCAGCCATCAATGTAGGCGTTATTTTATCAGGAGGGCAAGCTCCCGGTGGCCATAACGTTATCTGTGGAATATTTGACGGTTTGAAACAGATGAATCCCAACAGCAAATTGTATGGATTTTTAGATGGTCCTAAAGGTTTGATTGAGCATAACTACAATGAACTAACAAGTGAAATTATTGAAGAATATCGCAACACTGGTGGTTTTGATATTATCGGTTCTGGCCGTGATAAATTAGAAGAAGTTAGTCAGTTTGAGAAAGGCCGCGAAATATGTGAGAAATTGAATATCTGTGCCATTGTTATTATTGGTGGTGATGACTCAAATACAAATGCTGCTATATTGGCAGAATACTACAAACAACACGACGCTGGTATTCAAGTAATTGGTTGTCCAAAAACCATTGATGGAGATTTGAAGAATGAGATTATCGAAACTTCTTTCGGCTTTGACACCGCTTGTAAAGTCTATTCTGAGTTGATTGGAAACATACAGCGAGATGCAAGTTCGGCTAAAAAATACTGGCACTTTATTCGTTTGATGGGGCGTTCTGCTTCACACATCACCCTTGAATGTGCACTTCAAAGCCAGCCAAACATTGCTTTAATTTCAGAAGAGATCGAGGCTAAAAATCAGACATTAAACGATATTGTTGAACATATCGCCGAAGTAATTATTGCACGTTCAAATCACGGATTAAATTTCGGTACGGTGTTGATACCGGAAGGTTTGATTGAGTTTATTCCTGCAATGAAGAAATTGATTTCAGAACTGAATGATGTTTTGGCTCACAATGAAGACTTTGGGTCTATGACATCTGACGAAGAGAGACGTGAATATATAAAGAGTGTATTATCAGAAGAGAGCACACAAATGTTCCGCAGCTTGCCTAAGAATATCGCACGACAACTGACATTGGATCGTGATCCGCACGGCAATGTTCAGGTTTCATTAATTGAAACTGAAAAACTCCTCATCGAGATGGTTGCAAAACGATTAGCTCAACTAAAAGGTGAAGGTGTATATAAAGGTAAATTCTCAGCTATCAATCACTTCTTTGGTTATGAAGGCAGATGTGCTATCCCATCAAATTTTGATGCAGACTATACATATTCATTGGGGAAAGTAGCCTCTCTACTTATTGCTGAAGGCAAAACTGGATATATGGCTTCTGTTCGTAATCTTACTGCTCCCGCAAGCGAGTGGCAGGCAAGTGGTGTTCCTACCACAATGATGATGAATATGGAGCGTCGCCACGGTGAACTAAAACCTGTTATACAAAAAGCTTTGGTTGATTTAGAAGGCGAACCATTCAAGTTTTTTGCAAAACATAGAGACAAATGGGCTGACCAAGAATCTGATTTTATTTATCCAGGTCCTATTCAATATTTTGGCCCAACAGAAGTATGTGACCAACCCACTCGTACTTTATTATTAGAAAAAGGAAAATAAAAGCTATTTAGAGCTTATATTTATTGATAACAAAAAACTCTTAAACTTATAATTTAAGAGTTTTTTATTTTAAAAATAAAGTTCTGTAGGCTTATAAAATTGCTTGTAACAAATTATTCCTTAAATTTGTAATGCTAAATTGAGAATAAGAATGAATAAATATCAAACGATAAATATCATCCTGTTTTTGGCACTAACATTCAGTTACCTTGGTGCCACAAACAATGACACGACATATTATGCCCTCAAAACCCAGACTACAACTGTTGGTATAGGTGGATTGCGAGTAAAAGACCCTTATTTATCACCCATGCCATATAGTGGGAGTATGCTTAAAGTTGAGCAAAGCTCTCGTCGATTTGTAAATCCTGCAAACGACAAACTATCATTTTCACAAAAGAGTAATATTGATTTGGGAGTTTTGAAAAATCCAGCAAAAAACAACACAATGTTTGCTATCGACGTGGATTATGCGGCTGGTCTCAACACTCATTTCCGACCAAATAACAACTTGATGTTTCTAATAGGAGGAGATATCGACTTTGATCTTAGAACCAACTACATGGCACGAAATGTAAACAATCCTGTTTCCATTAACCTAAGTAGCAATTTCAACTTATCAGCCGAAGCACAATACCAAATTTTTGTTCGCAATCAGAAGCTAAGATTTCAATATGGCGTTCAAACTCCATTGATAGGTGTGATGTTTGTGCCAAATCAAAACATAAGTTACTATGAGATTTTTACATATAATAATTTTCAAAACTCTTTTCATTTAAGTAGCTTTCACAACAAACAAGGAGTGTCTGAATACCTCCACATCGACTACCCTGTCAGATGGAGCACTTTAAGATTAGCTTTTCAGCATCGGTCTTTGAAATATTGTGCCAATGAAATGGTATTTACTCACAATAATCTTACGGCATCGGTAGGTGTCGTTATGTATTTACATCGATTCAAAACCAAAGAAAAATTTCCTGATTTATTTATAAACGCATATGAATAAAACGTTTCCATATATTTACACAGTAGCTGTAATGCTTGTATCATTCACGTCTTGCATCAAAGAGCAAGATATTTACCCCAACGATTATAGGGGTAATTTTGAAGCATTATGGAATATTATGGATGATAGATATTGCTATTTTGACACGAAAGAGATAGATTGGAACAATATTTATAAAGAATATTCACCTCGTATCGACACAACAACAAGCAAATACTCACTGTTTTCTACATTTGGTGAGATGCTTGCCGAGCTTAAAGACGGACACGTAAATCTATACTCTTCATTTGATAGAAGTAGATATTGGAAGTGGTACACCGATTATCCAAGCAACTTTTCATCTCAGTTGAGTAAAAAATACTTAGGCAACAATTATCGCATAGCTGGACCATTTCAATACAACATTATCCCCAACACAAATATCGGATACTTATATTATGGTAGTTTTGCTAATGGGTTTTCAGATGCAAATATTAAGGAGATTTTTGAGTTTTTCAAAAGCTGCAAAGGCTTGATTATAGACGTTAGAAATAATGGTGGAGGAAGTATAAGTAATAGCGAGCAGTTGGCTTCCTATTTTTTTTACGAAAAAACCCTCACCCACTACATAAAGCATAAAACCGGCAAAAAGCACAACGATTTTTCAGAAGCTACAGCTATCTATACCCCTTCGCACAATTCAATCAGTTGGCAACGTCAAGTGGCAGTTTTAACCAACAGAATGTCATATAGTGCTACCAACGAATTTGTATGCAGAATGAACTCCGCTCCGAAAACCATCTTTGTGGGCGACAAAACTGGCGGAGGTGGTGGCTTACCTTTGTCGAGCGAGCTACCCAATGGTTGGATGGTTAGATTCTCCTCTTCTCCTATGTTTGATGCAGATATGAACGACATAGAAATGGGCATTGACCCTACCATCAAAATTGATTTATCAAAAGAAGATGAAAACGAAGGTATCGATACCATTATCGAAAAAGCAATATTAGAAATTTTAAAAAAGGGATAGAATAAAACAATATGATGCGAAAATTAAAAATTACGGAATTAAACAGGCTTTCTATAGACGAATTTAAAGAAACTGAAAAAATTAAACTTATAATTGTTTTGGATAATGTGAGAAGTTTACAGAATGTGGGTTCAATTTTCAGGACTTCGGATGCATTTCTTGTCGAACAAATATATCTTTGTGGCATAACCTCTACCCCACCCAACGCAGAAATTCACAAAACAGCTTTGGGGGCAGAAGATGCAGTAAGTTGGCACTATTTTGAAAACACATCAGATGCTGTGCAAGTGCTGAAAGATAACGATTATGAGGTTTTTGCTATCGAACAGGCAGAAAACAGCGTTATGTTAGAAAACATCGAATTAAGTAAAGAAAAAAAATACGCCATAATTCTTGGCCATGAAGTGAAGGGTGTGGATCAAGAAGTAATAAACCAATGCAGCGGATGCATTGAAATACCTCAATATGGCACAAAACACTCCCTCAATGTGAGTGTCACGGCTGGTATTGTTATTTGGGAGTTTTTCAGAAAAATGATTGAATAGCTGATATACAAATATGAATAAAAAAATATTTATTGCAATACTGTTTTTAATGTCAAATATCAGCATTTCTGTGAGTCAAAACAAAATATATAAAGATATTTATGAAGCACACATTAACAATGATTTGAAGTTATGGAAAGCAGCTGTAGATCGATGTGAGAAACGTACCAACTACAACAATGAAAGTGATGTATTGGAGTTGATACATTATTATTATGGATATGCATCTTCATTAATCGGGCAAAAAAGGCACTCAGAAGCTAATGATATTATTGAGAAATCGAACAGATTGATTGAAAAAACATTAGACAAAGAGCCAAGAAACGCATTGATGTTAAATTACAAGGGAGTTTTTGGTGGATACGAAGTAGCTATCAACAAGATGAAAGCACTTACATTAGGCCCGAAAAGCATAAAACTAATTGATGACGCATACAAGCTTAAACCCAAACATATACAGATACTTTTTGACAAAGGAAATACGCTTTACTACACACCAAGCTTATTTGGAGGAAACAAAACAGAGGCACTGCTCTATTATGGCAAAGCACGGAAGATAATTGAACAAAATAATAACACAAAATACAACTGGATATATTTGCAAATATTATTTGTGGAAGCTCACTCTATCGAGTTAAACAATGAACTCAATGAGGCAAAAAAGCGTTATGAATATATCCTCAAGTTAGAACCTAATTTTCTATTGGTGAAAAACAAATACTATCCCAACTTATTGAAAAAACTAAATAAACAGTAATAATGGATGATTGGAAAAACAAATTGAGCTCACTTTTGCCTGATGATTATCAACCAGAAATTGAGCAACAGCACGATGAAAAGCAAAATACAAGCAATAACAAGCAGACCCTAAGAGTTGAGTTAGACAAACGAAAAGGTAAACCTGCAACTATAATTAGCGGCTTTGAAGGCTCTGAAGAAGAGCTAAAAGTGCTGGCAAAAACCCTCAAAAACCATTGTGCTGCAGGAGGTTCACAACGCGGTGGAGAGATTTTGATACAGGGAGATTTCAGGCAAAAAGTGAACGACAAACTAATAACAATGGGATTTAAAACCAAAAGAATCAATTTTTAAAACAAAAATCAGATCCTAACTTTTGCTATTGTGCACAGCTTCAATATTTCTTTGAAAATTATGAGCTACCCTCATTGCGCGAAGCTTAGCCTCCTCAGCCATCCGTCCCGAAAAAAGCTCATCCACAGTTTGATGAAACAAGCTAATCCATTCATCGAATTGCGTTTTCGACATTTCTGTTTCAAAACTCAGCTGAATGTGTTTCTGCATCGGATTGCCCGAAAAACTTTGTTCGCCAAGTAACACACTTGCCCAAAAAGAATACATTTTTGGCAGATGAAATCCCCAGTTAACTTGAGCAATATCATTGAAAATAAAACCTAATAGATCACTTTGGTTTACCCTGTCATAAAAAGTATCAACCAATAGCTTGACATCTTCTCGACTAACTATATCATTATTTTTCATTCTGAAAACATTTATTAAACAACAAACAACTGTGGTAGAACAGTTGTTATTGCCAAAATGTTTATCAAACAACAAAAAGAATCATAAAAGTGGGTCAGCTATAAATTTGTTTCCATTTTAGTTTTATACACCAAAGCATACATTTTTATCTGCTTCAACATAGCTAATAACCCATTTGAGCGGGTTGGCGAAAGGTGTTCTTTCAAACCTATTTCATCAACGAAGTAGAGATCAGCTTCAAATATATCTTGAGGAGTTTGATTGTTCAGCACCTTGATAAGTAGTGCCACAATACCTTTTACGATAACGGCATCACTTTCGCCTTCAATCTGCATCTTTCCATCAACCATATCAACGTGAAACCAAACACGACTTTGACACCCCTCTATTAGATTTTGTGGAATTTTGTACTGCTCATCTAATTTTTTTAGCGTATTGCCTTCATCAATGATCAAGCCATAGCGATCCATCCAATCATCAAACTGATTGAACTCTTCTATAATTTGGTCTTGTATTTCGTTAATTGTCATTCTTTCCTATCTCTTTTTAATTGAGTAAAGATTATAAGCAAAGTTTTATTTTAGCTTACTCTAAACTTATTGAAGTTACAAAACTTGTTTTTCTAAAGTTAAAACAATGGCATCAGCAGCTTTATTGACAGCTTTTTTCAATTTATCGTTGAGCATCATTTTGAGCATCATCGGTAAATCTGCTTTGAGCGTAATCTTCATTTTGGTTTGATTATCACCAACAGGCAACAATTGAATCCAAGCATTGGCCTGCATAGGTGAATTTTCTGTTTCAAACTTAATGGTTTTCGATGGTTCTCGCTCTATAATTCGCAAAGTCATATCTCCCAAACCCAAGACTGATACTTGAATGGAGTCTGAGTCAAACGAAATATCTTTGATGTATTCGGCTACTGACTCATCACTCAATAGATTGACCTCTTTTATCTTGTTTAAGCTATCCAAATCACTCAAAACTGCATAAACATTATCTTGTTTCTGGTTGATTGTTTTTATATCACTTTCGTAAGTTGTCATAACTTTTATTTTTCAAAACTTTTGCCAATCTTGTGGGTTTTGACGCCACTCTTTCAAGGTTTTCAAATCATCTTCTGAAATATACTTAATGCGTAAAGACTCATTCAAAACGGCGTCATAATCACTTAAGCAAGTTAATTCTACGTTAGCTTCTTTGAATGTATCGTTAGTTTTGGCAAAGCCGTAAGTGAAAATAGCTACCATTCCAAGCACCTCTGATCCATCCTTTTGTATGGCTTCAACAGCTTTCAAGCTACTACCACCAGTTGAAATCAAATCTTCTATAACAACTACTTTTTGCTTTGGTCGCAAGTCACCCTCAATCAAATTCTCCAAACCATGATCTTTTGGTGCCGAACGAACATAAATAAATGGTAAGCCTAACTCAGCCGCTACCAACGCACCCTGTGCAATAGCTCCAGTTGCAACACCTGCAATCACCTCTACATCGGGATGTTTTTCCATTATCACCTTTACCAACATACTTTTGATATAAGTTCTTACCTTTGGGTAAGATAGCGTTTTCCTATTATCACAATATATGGGAGACTTGATACCAGAAGCCCAAACAAAAGGGTTCTTTGGTTGAAGTTTTACGGCATTCACACTCAACAATTTTTCTGCTACTTTTTTCTTTATTGTTTCCATATTCGCATTGGTATATTTGTTTGTTTAAGTTACTAATTCTATTTTGCAAATTTACTCAAACTATTTGAAGTACTAAAGTTAAAACATCCATAGCTTCTCATAATAATTTTCAAAACAAAAAAATCATCAGCTCAAAGGAGGTAAAAAAGCATCTTCCAAATGATCTATCCTAAATCCATTTTTCTCTTTTATCACCGACACCACATCAAAGCGTGTTTCGCCATCCCAGTTGTATTTAAATATATACGCTTCGGTAGCATTGATGATATTTTTAATTTTTTTCTTCGTTATCGCTTCTTTGGGGTGCTCAAAATAGTCGGTCGAACGGGTTTTTACCTCAACCACAATGAGCCATCCATCTTTTTCGGCTACAATATCCAACTCCAATTGCCCAGCACGCCAATTCACGTGCCTAATTTGGTATCCTTTTTGTTTTAAATACAGTTGAGCTTGCAATTCGCCCTCGTTACCTGTGGTGTTATGCTCTGCCATTTTTTATCATTTTTAATAATGAGTGAAAATTAACAGTACAAACTTAATGGTTTATTGGTTTATTAGTAAATGATAACAAGATAATTAAATGTTTTTAGTAGAGGTTTTTAATAATTATTGGTTTGTTTGGTGATATAATAGTAATTTTGTGCTTTCAATCAAATTTTCATTGGATATGACTAAAAATGCTCTAACTAATCGCAAACCAAATCGAACACATCGTCACGTTTTTGTACTCAACGATAAAGAACAAAAAGCATTGGAAAGGTATTTGAAAAAGTACAAAATAGGCAATAAAGCCAAACTGTTTAGACAGATCTTGATGGAGGAGGTAATAAGCAGATTAGAAAAAGATTCGCCTACATTATTTGATTCATTAGATGAACAGTAATTTTTTTATTTAATTTTTAATATGAAATCTATATTTTTCAAACATATTCTATTATTCAATATCGTTTTTTTATTTACAACTAATTCTTTTGCACAAATCAATATTCTCTCGCCCACAAAAAGAGTTCAATATTTAGATGCAATCACCACAATTAGTAAAAAAGCAACAAACGACTCTATAAAAATTTCAAACGACTCTACAGATATTGATTTGTCCGTTTATTTCAACATCGACTCTATCAATTTTGTTGAATCAGCCCCTTTGGAAACAAATATACCCGACACCATCAGCTATATTTTATTCAAAAAGACAGAAAAAAACGACTCAATAGTCTTGCAAGATAAAAGCTTGCTTTATCAATATGCCGATTCAATTATCAGATATAGACCCTACTCACGAACTGAGTATTTGACACATCGTGCAAACACACTCCTTATTGACTTGGTGCATTATGGTTGGAAGTTTAAAAATGTAAATGATGATGAAAATAGCATCTCGATTTTTGAAGAGAGCAAAATTTACGACCCCTTGAATATTATAAGCTTTGAAGAGGTAAATGACTTTGAATTTGTTAAGAACTTGAGAGATCAATCACGTCAATATTTCACAAATAATCATTTGAGTTATTACAAGACCACCATCGACCAGCTACCTGATATTAGTGATATTATGCTGAAATCAATTAGCGGAGCCGACATTGCTTCATTGGTTTTAGAAAATAAAAGAATAGAAATTGATAACAGAAAAATAGAGCTGAATAAAATCAAGCAAATTCATTGGATAAAAAAAGCCAATGCGCTGCTACAATTCTCACAAAATCACATTTCTAACAACTGGCATCAAGGGGGAAATAGCAACTACTCATTTTTGTCTATTCTCAATGGAGAAATTAATTACAACAACTTAAAAAATGTCATTTGGGAAAATAAATTTGAGTGGAGAGTGGGTTACAATAAGATTCAATCAGAGAAAGCTCTGAGAAATATGAATCTTAATGATGATATTGCACGCTTGATCAGTAAGTTTGGTGTAAAAGCTGGTGGAAATTGGTACTACTCTATCACAGGTGAGGCATCTACACAGCTATTTAACAATTACAGATCTTTCGATTCAGATGTTCTTAAAGCTATGCTTTTCACTCCAATACGTGCAAATATTGGGGTAGGTATGGATTATAAAATAAAGAACTTTTCTCTCACTTTAGCACCTCTTTCGTTCAAATATATTTATCTTAACGATACAACGCAGGTTAATCCGAATTTATTCGGTATTGAAAAGGGTGTCAATCAACTTAAACAATACGGTAGCACATTTAGATCTGAGTTTAAAACCAAACCAATGAAGGACTGGAACTTAGAGTCGCGACTGACATTTTATACCGACTATAAGAAATTAGAAATCGATTTGGATATTGTAAACAATTTTGTTATCAATCGGTTTTTAACTGCTCGATTGCAACTGAACCCACGATTTGATAATACAATTATCTTAAAAGAGGGAGAAAAATCAAGAATACAGTTCAAAGAGTTGATGAGTATAGGTTTTTCATATAGATTCTTATAGTCTTTGCCTACCTGTTTTTTTTAATAAAAACATAGCTGTCTGATAAAACTATCTTTTGATAAAATACCCAAAAGGCTGTTTCCATTTGTTGGATTCAGCCTTTAATGTTTGTATTATAGAAGCCATATTTGGTATTTGAATAAAATGCCCCATTAATTTGGACATCCTAAAGAGGCTTTGCAGTGACTAAAGATAAAAAAGTATATCAAAGAATTTAATTCAGTTTTATTTTTCTATCTTGTCGTTTGAAGTACTTTTTTCATTATTCCTATTTTTAAAAACACTGCCTAATATTAAAATAATCCAAGCAAACAAACCAACCTTAAAACCTGATAATAAAATATTTTCAAATTGTAGATTAAAGGCTATACCAAGTATTTTCAGAACAATTGGACTGAGCAAACAAAGTGCAACTAAGCCTAATACCCATAAAATAATCATTTTAAATTTTTTCATAGCATCTCATTTATTTACTTCATTTAATTTTACCAAAACTCTAATTTTAATGTCATTTCTGACCGGATTAAAATACACGCACAAATATACAAACCTTTAATTTAGCAACAAAATTACAAATCTATATTTTTTTATTTCTAGCCATATGAGAATAGGCAAAATTACCTTGCCAAAACTTCACCCTCCTGGAGACTGCGATGCTTGTTGGAGCTTTATAAACCTTGCACTACCCAGCTCAATTTTCTCAGAAATGGGCACGAGATAGGTTTTTTCCTCCAACACTTTATACAAGTTTTTTT
>CAYFRA010000007.1:41386-44381 GCA_964345395.1 uncultured Paludibacter sp.
AAACCAATCATTTATCACTAAGAAAAAGTTTCTCGATTATTTACCTTTCTCAAAATGTATCAATATTATTTCAAAATTAGCTTGAAAGTTTCTTCTCCTACTTTAAGAAGAACCACGCCACTATATCCCACAATATCAATTGTATTGGAGCCCGATTGAAGCATATCTGCATACAACAATTGACCTGTTAAACTGTAAACATAAACTGGCACAGCATCAGTTTGCATCATTACGATGATTTTCTTATCTACAGTTTTTATAAGCACATCAGGATTATAAACACTTTGATTAGAAGTGGATAACAACGATATTGGTCCAACCTCAACAGATTTTTCGCTCTCTCCTAAGTCATTAACTGCCGAAACTCTGTAGTAATAAGATTTTGAGTTGTCCAAACCACGCAATTCATAGATGTTGTTGCTTGTGAGAAATGGGGCTCCTGGCAGATTCGTTTCTGATGTAATACCTTTTTGAGTTATTTTGATATTATCTATAAAAAATCTACCCTTTGATTCAGTATAAGATTCAATTTTTAGTTTTGTTTCATTAGTACCATTGCGCAAGATATAGGCAAATGAGTCGAAATTATAGCTTGAATTATTCAAAACTTCCCCAATATGATATCTTACATTGTTTACAACAAGATACAAATCTCTATTATCTCCGCCCCAAGCCATCGCATCAAAATAGAGATAAAAATCACCATCATCTGCTGATAAGTCTAAAGTCGGGGTTTCTATAAAGCCTCCAACGCTATTACTACCAATTTTCAAAGCTCCTCCAGCTTCATAAATTTTATTTCCGCTCCAACCCTGAGTTGATGTAAAGGAGTTTATGCTGGCCGAAATATCTACTGACCCTACCCCACTATTGTTGGGTGCACCATTGCTTACTAAATCAAAGTTTTCTTCTAACACTGTTGTCTCATTCGGATTGTATTCTTTGGTATAAACATAAATATTATAATAATCGGCATGATCAACCCCCTCCCATATAGCATCAAAACCATTGTTATAAACAGTCAACATACTGACATCAAATGGCACTTCTGGTGTAGTTGGCAAAGCTGGTTCAACAATCTCTCCATTGACATCATTTCCAACCAACTGAACACCCAACTCGTTATCACCTACTTGCAAGCTTAGTTCTGCTGTCAGTTTTCCTTCAATAATGGGCGAGAATTTGACAACAATCTTCGCCTGATACTTGTCAATCAATATATTAGTTACTTCAAAATGCTCAGAATCATCACCTATAATATCATACTCAAGCTCTTCTGCTGTTTTATTTGTAAATGAGATATTGATTGTTTTGCTAACAGATTGGCCAACTTCAACATTAAAACGAACCGAATCTGTTGCATCAATAATCAGTTGTTTGTGAAAATCAAAGCTAATCAAACCCTCATCTTCCTCAATATTATTTACACTTTGATAATAAGCATCACCATTTGCCAGTTTGAAATCATACGCTACAACCCCCGATGTACCCGGAAATGGATCTCCCCCCATCGTGTTTTTATTCGCAATGTTATCCGCTTCTATAATATCCAACACCATATTGTTTGGATCATTGTTTGTTTCATTGTAATAGAGTTTATAATTGTCATGTCGCACACGATAAATCAACATTCCGTGACCCGGCAAATATGTATCCCAATCCGTTTTCTGCCTATTCTCTAAAAGATAAAACTCATCGGGCTGAGGAGAATTTACATCTAAATTATGCTCATTGGTGTTCGACACAAGATATGAAACATTTGATGTATTCAATGGCTCTAACTCGATATTATTAACACTTTCCGCAAGCAATTCGGGGGTATGAAAACCAATCAAAAACCGTTCGTAAGAACTATAACCAGGAGGAGTTTTACCTCCATTTGAATAAGAACCATAATCCATCACACTCCAACTATTTAAGGTGAAGTGATTTGCTCCATCGGTTGCATAAAAATCGGGTAAACCCAATACGTGTCCAAATTCATGCACAAAAGTTCCAATTCCTGCCATATTTGCCCCCGATGAACCCCTAAATTCAGATGTACAGGCATAATCAAACAATTTTTTCCCATTAAATGTGATTGAAGCTTCACTCCCAAAATAATTATACCCACGAGATACGCTCCAACGATGAGGCCAAATGGTATTTTCACCACCCCATTCAGCTTCATTATAACCAGCGTAATAAACAAAAACATTATCAATATAACCATCATTATCCGTATCGTATTCAGATAAATCGACACCATCGTTATAAGCAGCCGTTACAGCATCTACAACCATTTGCACTGGATTTTTGTCATTACCATTGTTATCATTCCCCCCGTAGTAACTCATATTTTGGGGCAATAAGTATGGCCCAACAACAACAAAATCGGGATCGAAATTTCCCATTGAGTTATCTCTAAAATAATCTCTTGCCGAACCTGTTCCTCCATTTTCGCTATAAGCCTCTTCGTTTAACAGATTGGTAAAAGCTTCTTGTGGATCTTGAACTGTAAATGAAACATCTTGATACTCAACCAAAATAACCAATGATTTTGGTGAACCAACCACAGGAAATTTCATAGGTTTTGGGATCTCTTGATGCTGATTAAAAGATCTTTGTGCTTTGTAATGTTGATTCAGTTTCGAGATGTTTTCTTGCAAATCAATCTGAAGTAGCTCTAATTCTTTTTGCTCCAAATCGGTACGCAACCAGCGGCTTTTGGCTTTTATATTCATATCAATAAGTTTTCCATCTGTATCGATTTGAGCATAATGATAAAAACCCGATGCTGTTTTCACAACAGGAATTCCATCAATTGTGGCTTCATAATGAAAAAACTCATCTCCACGCATCACAAGCTCAATATAGCTTCCATCGGGTTGTTGAACTTTGATGGGATGCGGGGATGCTGGTACTGAAGAAACTTGGTATTGCACAAACAGCAAAATAAACAATAGGGCAATGGGTTTGTAGTTTTTTGACATAGCGAAGGAAGGATTTAATTTTT
>CAYFRA010000008.1:0-14404 GCA_964345395.1 uncultured Paludibacter sp.
TTTTAATAGAAGGAGATTTACCAAATAGCCAAAGAAAATTGATATCGACCAAGAACAATAGCAGTAAAAAAAGAGCAAAAGAAGTCAATAAAGTATTGCTTAGTTTTTTCCAATTTGGCAAAGACTTAAAACGTACAACTCTTTTTTCTCTCCACTCAATAAATAGAAATATCCATTTTTGAGCAAAATATTTTAATTTCTTAAATAAGCGAATCATTAATTTCTTAAAGTGTCGAATGATATTTACTCCTACAAAATTAGTCTAAATCTTTTGAAAATGGAATAAGAAAAGGATAAATAGGAAAAATTGCCTATATTCTTAACTGATTTCAAAAAAAGAAAGTCAAATGAACCCTTGATTCAGATGACTTTCTATTCAAATTTAGAAACACAACAATCTTTATATTAAATCTTCAACTTGATATGCAACTTGCCCAATAACCAAGTGATAGCAATGACGACAAAGGCAAATGCCAAACAGCGAATTAAGCCCACAATACCTTGAGTAAGCCAAAATGGATATTCAAAAGCAAATAATATTATCATCCCATTCAGAAAATAGGGTATGGTATAAGCAGTGAGTGTAGCAGTACCTGCCGGTTTAATTATATCAAACCAATGCGATTTCCCTTTTTTATCAATCCAATTGAAAAAAGTGTATAGAACTATGGCTAAAGCTATGATATAAAATATCCAAGGAGCTGTTCCAAACAGTTTAGAAATAGGCCAAAACTGATGCGATACATAACCTGCTATCAAAAACGAAAACAGCAAAACTGAAAGATATATTCGTTTTTGCTTCAAATTGATATGGGCAAAATTGTTATTTAAAATGGAGAAAATTACTCCTGCAATCACCAATATGAGGTTTGAGGCATTTCCTATTTGTAAATACCCAAGCAAATCATCCAAGATATTGGGTTTTTGGATATTTAGAATAGCTGTACCACCCAATGAAAACTTCATATTGGTAAGCAGTAGATTTATGAGTAAAAAGAAAAACCAAATTGGAATTAATTTTTTCAAATTATCACGGGTGAAAATATATATCATCGAAGCAAGCAGATAAGCCCAGCCTATTTGCCCCAAAATTCCACTCCATCTCACATGAAACAAGCCACCCTTAGCATCACGAAAAGTGATGGCTAAAAATAGCAATATGCCCCACCCTATTAGTTTTAAACTTGAAAACAGCAGCCTCTGTTTTTTTCCAACTTGATTGGGATATACATTCCAAACCAATATGAATGCAACAACCATCAACATTGAATATGCGCCATGCGGATAGATTAAATCGGAAGAAATACGCGATTCGGCATTGACTGTGAATGCACCCATAATAATCAATGCAAAACTACGAGATAAAATGTGCCCGATAGTTGATTCTACCGAATATTCTTTATGATAACGTCTTTCTAATGCATATGGAATTGACATACCTACCACAAACAGGAAAATTGGAAAAACCGTATCAGCAAGCCCCATATAGTCATCCATAAACCCAGCATGTCCCAACCAACGAGGCACTCCACTTACTGACCACAATTCATTTACAAAGATCATGATAAACATAGTGAGTGCTCTCAATAGGTCGATACCTACATCACGTTGGGTGAATTTAAGTTTTGTTGTAGCATTCATACCGTTATTTGTAACAAATTAAAACTCTGATATCAGCGAAAACCACTTTCCAGCTGGCGAACCCCAAACCTCTTTGTAGGTTGCTGTGTTGAATTGTGGCCAATAAGGAGTATCTTCGTTGAAACGAGATTGCATTCCTACAGGAATTTCACCTACAGTTTCACCCGGCAAAGCGGTGTATTGTTGTGGATAGTTGCTGCCTTCTCCCCAAATCAATGATTGACCGAAGGGATTTTTACCAACAATCCAAAATAGCTGCTGCTCAGCGATATCCAACAACTCTGGATCATTTAAGAATTTACCACAAAGTGCAGCATTTTTACCTGTTGCTAAGTGTACAGCGGCATTGCCTTTGAATGAGAACCACACTGGAAATACGCGTAAATAGTGCTCTTCATCCAATTTTACACCATTCTCCAACTGCTCATAAAAATCTTTCTCAACACCACCTCTGATACCAACTTGGATTTGATAAAAATTAGCTTCATCTTTGATCTCATCGATGTGATACACCCCACTTGGCACCATCCCATAAGGATAAACATATTTCATAGTTTTTTTCAAATATTCGCCATAGATGGCAATTGAGTTAGCCCATTTAGCATAATCGGGATGATCGGCTTGTGTTTCGCAAAGAGCAGTCATTGCTTGCATATATACATTGTCACGAGATTGATGCGTATAATGCACAATCGATTTTTTATCCAAATCGCGGTAGAAGAAACCACGTATTTTATCTTTATCATTCAATGGCTCTATACGTTGACATTGTAGCGTATATTGGATATATTGAGCAGCAACATCAGCATAATATTGTTTCCCTGTCAATTTATAAAGTAAACTTGCAGCATAAGAGATGTTGGCGTGATATTGACTTTGTGAAGCCATAGCAGCATGATCACCACCGCCACCAGCACCCCACAACTCATCATAACCAAACTCTTCAAATCGCTCCATTGCGAAAGCAAAATCCTCTTCTGCAATTTTTTTCAAATTCTCTTTTAGCATCACATCCCTTTCTATCGACATGGAAGCATAAGCCTCTATACCAGCAAATAGGAAGTTTTCAAAAGCTCGATTGTGTACTTTTATATTTCTCCATCCTCCAGTGTCGTCCATCGTACCGATAAAACCATCCGTCCATAGATTGGTGCCCCAAGTTTGAGCACGATAACCGTCACCAAAACGAGTTTTCATAATGTAGTCCAACCCCCACTGAGCTTCTTCTAACAAGCGCAAATAGAGTTCTTGATTGCCTTTCTCTTTGGCACGATTTGCCATCTCAAAAATTGAATTGGCTATTTCACCCGTCTGCAATGTTTGTTGCGACATATCAGCTGCATCGTGCCAGCCACCATTTACAACAAAGGTTTTGCCATTGTGCACTCCATTCAAATCGGTATGGCAAGCACTATGTTTTTCGGGAACAGGATAACCACAACGCTCAACAAACATAAAATTGGTAACACGCCAAGCTGAATCATCCCAAATATTTTGATTGATATAAAATGGCAAAGTAGTTACATCGCCCACCTTAATCATATAACGTCCTTCGGTTTTGAAGTTGGTAAAATCGATGGTTTCAAACTTCCCAATTTCTGTTTTCTTCGCCAACACATCACCCTCATACACCACGTTTTTAGTGTTGTAATCTATCAGTTGATATTTTTTATTGTGTTTTCCAACATTGACAATTGCTGTTTTGAAACTTTCGGGACGATATCCTGTAGTAGAAAAAATAATACGATCCTTAGCAGGTTGCCAACCACTTACCACTTCTGGGTTTTCAATAACTTGCAATTTCACATCATCTATATCAAACTTTAGCGAATCACCCATAGTACGCTCTCTACCAAAGACTTCTATGGCAAATTTCAATTTACTAACTTTATCTCTGGGGAGTTCTGGCATTTCCAAAAAACACTCATTCCACTCGCCATTTACCAAGTTAATTTCGTGTATACCTTCGCGTTCATACTTATCAGGCACCTTAATTTTACCTTCGTTCTCGATATAAAGATTTAAATAAATAGAGCGAGCTCCTTCACAATCAGGGTAAATATAAAAATGAAGACGATTGTATTTTTCCCAATTTTTTCCACCCACTTCAAAAGTTGCCATACTTGTGCCGAGACCAATGCCCCAATCTAAAAACTTATCAACTGTTGTCGGTGCAGTAAGTCGAAGACTGTGTTTTCCCTCCTTGCTCCGTTCTGAAGTTTGATAGAGCGTTCCTATACCACGATGCGACCATTTGCTCATATCTTCCATATCACAAAGCAAGTCCGATTTTAAAACTTTCTTTTGTAGTCCGAAAAGCTCAAAAGATTTCGAATAATCTAAAGGAAGCGGACTATGAATATAACCTGTGTTTTTGATATCTTTTTTCAAATTTTCATCAACTTGGGCTGAAACTGAAACAAATTGTATCAAAAATGCCAATAAAACAATAAAATACTTATACATTTTCATGGTGTTTGATGTTTTTAATTTATATTTTTAATTCTCTTATTTTTCGACTTATGTGTTGATATCAATTAGCAAATCAACATAGAATTGCAATGTAAAGATATTAAACAACTACCCAATTGCAAATTATACGCAATTGCTTTTATATAATTTCTAATTGTTGCATTAAAGTTGCATGGCTTTAAAAGAATTTTCAGAAAATCACAATCACTGTTTATCTCTTAGCTGAATAATGGTGGCGAAAATCGTTATCAATTAAATCGATATTATATAAACACAAATAGCTGCTGCTTAGAAAAACATAATAGAAATAAGTATTGTTATTAAAGCGTATATTCATCAATAAGAAAGGAAAAAATAAATGGAATTAGGAATTGGATTATTTGGAGATTTAACATATAACTTTGAACAAAAAAGCTATCAAACAGCATCAAGTCGATTGAATGAAATTGTAAAAGAGGCTCAATTAGCTGATGAATTGGGCTTAGATATCTTTGCGGTTGGCGAACACCACAGAGATGATTACGCCGTGGCTGCTCCAGAAATAATGTTGGCAGCGTTGGCTACTGCTACCAAAAACATCAAACTTTCAAGCGGTGTGAATGTGATAAGCTCTACTGACCCTGTGAAATTATTTCAAGATTTCACAATGGTCGATTTGCTCTCTAATGGCAGAGCCGAACTGATGGCTGGTAGAGGTAGTTTTATCGAATCTTTTCCCGTGTTTGGATACAACTTGAATGATTACAATGAGTTGTTTATCGAAAAATTGGATTTGCTTTTGCAACTACGTAACAAAGAAAGTATCAGCTGGAAGGGACAATTCAGAGCAGATATAAATGACTTAACGATTTATCCTCGACCAGAGAGAAAACTGCCCATTTCTATAGCTGTAGGTGGCACACCTGAATCAGTTTTACGAGCGGCAAAATTGGGTTTACCCATTGTCTTTGCTATTATTGGTGGCAATCCAAAGCAGTTCAAACCCCTGATAGATTACTATAAAGATAACTATTTGAAACACGGACATAAAGAAGAAGATATGAAAATCGGTGTTCATTTTCACACCTATTTGGCAAACTCAATAGATGAAGTGGTAGAAGAATACTTCCCCTATTATGCCCGCTCAATGAATAGAATTGGTAGGGAACGAGGATGGCGCTCTGAGTTTACTCCTGGAAGTTTTAAGGCTGGTATGAGCTCTGAAGGGGCTCTGTTTATGGGAAACCCCGATGATGTGATTGAGAAAATGATAAATATATTGGAAATTTTTGATATTCATCAATTCATTGCTCATATAGATGTGGGTGGGCCATCGCACCAACAAAATATGCGTACCATCGAGTTGTTTGGAAAAGAGGTGATGCCAAAAATCAAACAACATTTTTCAAAATAACAATGAAAAAAACACTATATTTTAACTCCTCTTTCACCATAGGTAAATGAGGAGTTTTTTTATATCTAAACCATCACATTTATTTCATTGCTTCAACGCTCTCCCACTCCTTCGCAGCAAAGCAACTCTTGGTGAAAAAATAAAAGTTTAAGTGAGCTTAAATTCATATTTTCGTAAATAGTTTCTATATTTGTTGAATATATAAATTTTCAAATCTGATTCACTTGATTTCAAGTTTTATCAAACCACCAATGCCATGAAAAAACCAATTAAAAACTACTTTTTGAATGAATATTTTATATTAATTCTGATACTGCTCAATGCCTTGGTTATATTTATCCAGCAGTTTGGTGTTGATAGCTTGATGTTAGAAATATTGGATATCACTTTTACCATAGCTTTTGTAGTAGAAGCGATTCTTAAAATCAGAACGTACCACATTAGAGCTTATTTCAGTGACGGATGGAATCGTTTTGATTTTATTTTGATTGTTTTATCACTTCCCTCGCTACTTGCACTTTTTATCAATACCAATATTTATGATTTTAGTGTGTTTTTAGCTCTGCGTTCGTTTAGAGCATTCAAAGCTTTCCGTTTAATTCGTTTTTTCCCCAACATCGACCATTTGATGAAATCTATTAAACGAGCTTTGCGTTCATCTTATGTAGTAGGTTTAGGTTTTTTCATCTTGGTTTTTATTGTTTCATTGGTCTCTTGTGCCTTATATAAGGATGTGGCACCTGAATATTTTCATAATCCCTTGCAATCGATATACGCCATATTCCAACTATTTTCGGTAGAGGGTTGGTATGAAATCCCTAATTTGATAGCTGAGAGAAGCTCACCCACAGCCGCAGCATTTGCCAAACTCTATTTTAGTCTTTTATTACTGATTGGAGGCATAATCGGCCTATCGCTTGTAAACTCTATATTTGTAGATGCTATGGTAGAAGACAACAACGATGAGTTGGAAGAGGAAATTCGCGTTCTACATAAAAAAATCGATCAATTGATTGAAAAACTTGAAAGCAAAAATGATAATTAAGAAATTAATTAAATAATACCCATTGTTTGATACGAACACAATATTTGCTTAGAAAATAAAGATAGTATTGACCCAACGCAACTTTAAGCCTTGTGTGAGTAATCTTTTTGCAATAATCTTCTGATAGTAATTATGGGATACTCCCTAAAAACAGAAGACCGATAGCTGTGAAAACTATTTTGTGAAGTTTGTAAATCACTTTTCATAATTTTATCTCAAGCCATTTGGCTCTTTTCTCTCGACTATTCACATTCTTTATAAACTAAACATAACTGATTTATCTTTTAAAATAACTATCTTTGTAGCTTGAAAAACAAGATTAAAAATTGCATAATTAATACTAATCTATCATAGACTATTATCCTTATGATTTACTTTTTTAGAACAGAAACTGAGCTGATTTATGCCATTCAGACCAACAAAGAGTTTGATAATGAAACCATCGAAAAACTCAATTGGCTTTTCAACAATGCTGAATTTTTAGGAACCACATCTGTAGCAGGAGATTATATTGGGCCTCGCAAAGAGATGATAACACCCTGGAGTTCAAATGCAGTTGAAATCACCCAAAATATGAGTATTGATGGAATTGAGCGTATAGAATTCTTTATGCCTGCCAAAAACAGACGCTACGACCCCATGTTGCAACATCTATATAATGGTTTAGATCAAGAATTATTTCTTTTAGAAAAGGAGATTGATGAAGTAGTTTTTATTGATGATATTGTTAGTTATAATATTGCCGAAGGTTTGGCTCTTAGTGAGGATGAAATCGAATATTTGGAAGATGTTTCTAAAAAACTAAACCGCAAGCTGACTGACAGTGAAGTTTTTGGATTTTCGCAAGTGAACTCGGAGCATTGTCGCCATAAAATTTTTAATGGACAATTTATTATTGATGGAGAGAAGAAAGAACAAAGCCTTTTCCAGCTTATCAAAGAAACATCAAAAGTAAATCCCAACGATTTGGTTTCGGCCTATAAAGATAATGTAGCTTTCAAAACAGGACCTACCATCGAGCAGTTTGCACCTAAAAGTGAAAGTAAACCAGATTTTTTTGCTATTAAAAACATTGACACTGTAATTTCATTGAAGGCAGAAACTCACAACTTCCCCACCACAGTAGAGCCATTTAACGGAGCTGCAACAGGAACTGGCGGTGAAATACGTGACCGTTTGGCGGGAGGCAAAGCAAGTTTGCCATTGGCAGGAACAGCTGTCTATATGACCAGTTATCCAGGGCGTGGTGCCAATAGGCCTTGGTTATATCAATCGCCTGAGCAAATTCTAATAAAAGCCTCCAATGGTGCTTCTGACTTTGGCAACAAATATGGTCAGCCTTTGATTTGTGGCTCAGTACTCACCTATGAACACGAAGAAAACGGCAAACTTTACGGTTACGACAAAGTGATTATGCTGGCTGGTGGAGTAGGATTTGCACAAGCTCGCGATGCCCTAAAGGAGACAACCAGACCGGGTGAAAAAGTGATTGTGATGGGTGGCGACAACTACCGCATAGGTATGGGCGGAGGAGCAGTTTCATCTGTTGCTACTGGCGAATTTGATGATTCGATAGAACTCAATGCTGTGCAACGCTCCAACCCCGAAATGCAAAAAAGTGTTGCCAATGTAATACGTGCACTCTCTGAAAGCGACCACAACCCAATTGTTTCAATTCACGACCATGGTGCAGGCGGTCATCTCAATTGCTTATCCGAATTGGTAGAAGATACCGGTGGTGTTATCGATTTAGATAAATTACCTTTGGGTGATTCCACATTGAGTGCCAAAGAGATTATTGGCAATGAGAGCCAAGAACGTATGGGTCTGATTTTGAAAGATGAAGATATTGAGCGGGTGAAACAGATTGCATTAAGAGAACGTGCTCCGATGTATGTGGTTGGCGAAACTACTGACGATATGCATCTTGCATTCAAAACTACAAAACGCAGCAATAAAGAGGGAGTTAATCCGATTGATTTGTCTTTGGATTATCTTTTAGGTAAAACACCTCGCACTGTTATGGAAGACACATCAATCAGTGAGAGTTTTTCTGCTGTAGAATATGATGAAAGTAAACTTCAAGAATATCTGAAAGCTGTGCTCCAAATGGAGTCTGTAGCAGCCAAAGATTGGTTAACCAACAAAGTGGACCGATCAGTAAGTGGCAAAGTAGCTCAACAGCAAAACATTGGCGAAATACAGCTGCCTTTGAGCAATCTCGGAGCAATGACTTTGGATTATAGCGGTACATCGGGTATTGCTACCACTATAGGACATGCCCCACAAGTGGCTCTGATAGATGCTGCTTCGGGCTCTGTTATGGCAATTGCCGAAGCATTGACCAATATTGTGTGGGCACCTCTTAAAAACGGTATGGAAAGTGTATCTTTATCAGCCAACTGGATGTGGCCTGCTAATAATCCAGGTGAGGATGCTCGATTATACAATGCTGTAGAAGCTTGTAGCAACTTCGCTATTGACTTAGGAATCAACATCCCGACTGGCAAAGATAGCTTGTCGATGACTCAAAAATATCCTGATGGAAGCAAAGTTTTTTCACCCGGAACAGTGATAATATCGGCGGTAGCTGAAATTGATGATGTTAAAAAAATTGTAACACCATTGTTAATTAACGATATTGACACAGAATTGTATCACATCGATTTTTCTTTTGACAAAGCTAAACTGGGAGGTTCAGTATTTGCTCAAACATTGTCAAGCTTAGGAGATGAAGCCCCAACAGTTCAAGATAGTGAATATTTCAAATCTGCGTTTGAAGCCATTCAAGAGCTGATCAACGAAGAGCTAATCCTTTCAGGACACGATATATCTGATGGTGGAATGATTGTTACTTTATTAGAGATGACTTTTGCTAATCAACACGGAGGTTTACAAGTAAACTTAGATGGTGTAGCTGAAAAATCATTGATAAAGAGTCTGTTTTCAGAGAATCCGGGTGTTGTTATTCAAGTGAAAGATAAAATAAGAGTAAACAAAATACTCAAAAAACACGGAGTTGCTTATGCCTCGATTGCGAAACCAATTGAAGAGAGAAGAATTGAGATAAAACGTAAAAAAGAGGCCTATGCCTTTTCAATTGACGAGTTACGTGATGTATGGTTTGAAACCTCATATCTGTTGGATCAAAAACAGAGTGGTAAAATATTGGCTGCGGAGCGTTTTGAAAATTATAAAACACAAGCATTACAATATAAATTTCCTGAAACATTCAGTGGAAAACTTAATCAATATTCTATACCTAAGGAGAGAAAAGCAAAAGCTGCTATCATTAGAGAAAGGGGAACAAATGGCGAACGCGAAATGGCTTACGCCCTATATTTGGCTGGGTTTGATGTGAAAGACGTGCATATGACCGACTTGGCCCACGGACGCGAGAATTTGGAAGATGTCAATATGATTATATTTAGCGGTGGTTTTTCAAATTCAGATGTATTTGGCTCAGCCAAAGGATGGGCGGGCGGATTTCTTTATAATGAAAATGCAAATAAAGCTTTGCAAAACTTCTACAAACGAGATGATACTTTGAGCTTGGGTGTTTGCAACGGTTGTCAGTTGATGACAGAACTCAACTTAATCAATCCTGAACATAAACAGAAACCACGAATGATACACAACGAATCGAAAAAATTTGAAAGTGGTTTTGTTTCTTTAGATATTCCTGAAAATAATTCAGTGATGTTCGGATCCTTGTCAAACAGCAAATTGGGTGTTTGGATAGCACATGGAGAAGGCAAATTTTCAATGCCAATGGGTGAGGAAAACTACAACATTGTAGCTAAATATACATACAATAGTTATCCTGCTAATCCGAATGGTTCTGATTTCGGCACAGCTGGTATCGCTTCGGCGGATGGGCGTCATTTAGCTTTGATGCCACATTTGGAGCGAGCTATTTTCCCTTGGCAAAATGCCCATTATCCTTTAGAGCGGAAACAAAATGATGAAATTACGCCTTGGATAGAAGCTTTTATCAATGCAAGAGAGTGGATTGAAAACAGATAAATTATGCAAGTCTCCACCATTATATTATTGGTGGAGACTTTTTTATAAAATATGAATTTAGAGTATTTCATAGCCAAACGCATTCACTTTGAAAAGAAAGGTAAACGTAGCGTTTCACGCCCAGCGGTGAAAATTGCCATTATTGGCATTGCTGTGGGTATGGCTGTGATGTTGCTTGCTGTTGCCGTAGTTATCGGTTTCAAACAAGAAGTTAGAAACAAAACAATCGGCTTTGGTGCACACATCCAGATTACAAACTTCGACAACAACAACTCTTATGATATGCAAGCTATCAGAATGGCTGATTCGATTCGACAAAAAATTGATCATTTGCCTAAGGTAGCACACACTCAACGATTTATTACCAAACCTGGAATAATTAAAACCGATAGTGAATTTCATGGGGTTGTTCTCAAAGGAGTTGGGGAAGATTACAACTGGGATTTTTTCAAAGCCAATCTGGTCGAAGGGGAGGTTTTAAGTAAACTTTCTGAAAACTCATCAGGCAACAATGCGATGATTTCAAAACAAGTATCAAAATTACTTGATTTAAAATTAGGAGATTCATTTTTCACCTATTTTTTTCAAGATCAAATACGTGTACGAAAATTCACCATCACGGGTATATACTCCACCAACTTTATCGAATTTGATGAGCTGTTTGTATTGACAGATATCAGCATAACCCAAAGATTAAATGCTTGGGATGAAGATCAATTTAGCGGGTTAGAGGTGCTTGTTGATGACTTTAAGCATTTAGATGAAGCTACTTTATCGCTTTACTCAAATATAGCAAACCGATTTGATGAGGAAGGAAACGGTTATTTTATTCAAAACATCAAACAAACCAATCCACAGATATTTAGCTGGTTAGATCTATTGGATATGAACGTTTGGGTAATTCTTTTTTTGATGTTAGCAGTAGCGGGTTTCAATATGATTTCGGGTATTCTAATTTTGATTATCGAAAAAACAAATATGATTGGAATACTCAAAAGCTATGGTGCAAAAAATTGGTCGATACGAAAAATTTTTCTTTACGAATCTCTATTTTTAATTGGCAGAGGAATGATTTGGGGAAATATTATTGGTTTATCTATTAGTTTTCTTCAATACCAGTTCCATCTTTTACCATTGGATCCTGAGTCCTATTATGTAGCTTATGTTCCAATAGTTTTCAACTGGTTCTATATTGTATTGCTCAATGTCATCACTTTCATTGTATCGGTATTGATGCTGATTGCTCCATCATATTTGATAACAAAAATTTCTCCTGCATTGATTTTAAAATACGAATAGGAGCATCATTTATCAATACTCCTATTCTTTTCTATTTTCTTTTATGTGATATGTCTTTTATAAACTCTGTTTTACTTCTACCTCCTCAAATGTTTCAACCAAATCTCCTACTTTAATATCGTTGTAATTCTTAATGCTTAAACCACATTCAAAGTTTGTACCAACTTCTCTAACATCTTCTTTGAAACGCTTAAGTGAATCTAATTCACCTGTAAACACCACAATGCCGTCTCGGATAAGACGTAGTTTATTGTTACGTTTTACCTTGCCTTCTCTAACGATACAACCTGCTACTGAACCAACTTTAGAAATTTTGAAAACTTCTAACACTTCGATAGTTGATGTTATCTCTTCTTTAATCACAGGTGAAAGCATGCCTTCCATCGCAGCTTTAATCTCTTCAATAGCATCATAAATAATAGAATACATTCGTATATCTATTTCCTCGTTTTCAGCCATTTTTCGAGCTGAAACTGTTGGACGTACTTGAAATCCGATGATTATAGCATCAGAGGCAGTAGCAAGCATAACGTCAGAATCTGAAATTGCACCTACCGCCTTATGAATGACATTGATTTGAATATTCTCGGTTGATAATTTCAATAAAGAGTCGGACAATGCCTCAATCGAGCCATCTACATCTCCTTTTACAATGATATTCAACTCTTTGAAGTCGCCAAGAGCAATCCTTCTACCAAGTTCATCAAGTGTAAAGTGCTTTTTAGTTCTGATGCTTTGTTCGCGTTGTAGCTGTTCGCGTTTATTGGTTATATCTTTTGCTTCTTGTTCAGTTTCAACAACATTGAAAGTATCGCCAGCTTGGGGTGCTCCATTCAATCCAAGTATCAACACTGGTTCAGAAGGTTTAGCCACTTCAATGCGCTGATTACGTTCATTAAACATTGCTTTAATTTTTCCGTGAAATGTGCCAGCAACTACAATATCACCATGATTCAACGTTCCGCTTTCAACCAATATTGTAGAAACATAGCCCCTACCTTTATCTAATGATGACTCAATAATGGAACCAATAGCTTTTTTATTTGGATTGGCTTTCAATTCCAATAATTCGGCTTCGAGTAGCACTTTTTCTAACAACTCATTAATTCCTAAACCCTTTTTAGCTGAGATTTCTTGAGATTGATATTTACCACCCCAATCTTCAACTAAATAGTTCATACCCGCCAAAGCTTCTTTAATTTTTTCTGGATTGGCAGAAGGTTTGTCAACTTTATTGATAGCAAAAAGAATAGGCACACCAGCTGCCGATGCGTGATTGATCGCCTCCACAGTTTGAGGCATCACACTATCATCCGCTGCAACTATAATAATCGCAATATCTGTAACCTTCGCACCACGAGCACGCATTGCAGTAAATGCCTCGTGACCGGGTGTATCTAAGAAAGTGATGCGTTGTCCGTTTTCTAATTTAACATTATACGCTCCTATGTGCTGGGTTATACCACCAGCTTCACCGGCAATTACGTTTGACTTTCTGATATAGTCTAACAATGAAGTTTTACCGTGGTCAACGTGCCCCATTACTGTAACTATCGGTGCACGCGGCATCAAATCTTCTTCTCTATCTTCTTCTTCAGCTAAAGCCTCAACCACATCATGGCTCAGATATTCTGTTTTAAATCCGAATTCATCAGCAACCACATTGATGGTTTCTGCATCCAAACGTTGGTTGATAGAGACCATCATACCAATTGCCATACAAGTTCCAATCACCTCATTGACAGACACATCCATCATTGTAGCTAATTCACTCACAGTAACAAATTCAGTAAGTTTTATAGTTCTTTGCTCTTTTCTTTCTTGTTTAGCCAACTCCTCTTGGCGTGCAGTAGCTTGTTCACGTTTATCACGGCGATATTTAGCACCTTTACCGTGTCTTTTGTTAGTATTACTCAAACGAGCCAATGTTTCTTTAATTTGTCTTTGAACCTCCTCTTCACTCACTTCTGTTTTCAAAGGTTTCTTAATTTGCGATTTTCTGGCTTTTTGTTTTACGTTTGTTGCACTTGCTGCTTGCACAGGTTTATTAATATCAACTTTTTGTTTATCTATTCTTCTACGCTTGCTTTGGCCTTCTTTTGGTTTTTTATTATCAGCATCAACATTGGTAGAGACCACTTTACGTTTCTTTTTATTATCACGCTCTTTTTTCAAACGCTCTTCACGCTCAATACGTTTTTGTTCTTTTGTTTTAGATTTTGGACGCGTACTTTGGTTGAGACTATCCAAATCAATTGTGCCTACAACCACTGGAGTAGTTTCAATTTTACGAATACCTACTCGGAAAACTTCATCCTCTGTTTCAGTTTCATCTTCAAGCTCAACATTCTCATCTGCTTTTTTCTGCTTTACTGGTTTTTCTTCAATTTTAAGCTCTTTCTTTGATTCTGATTTTTGTTTCTCTTTTTTCGGTTTTTCACTCTTAGCAGGTTTCTGCTCTTCCACAGGTTTCACCTCTTCTATAGATTTAACCTCTTCCACAGATGCTTCTTTAACCTTTTGTTCGA
>CAYFRA010000008.1:14504-32019 GCA_964345395.1 uncultured Paludibacter sp.
ACCTCTTCTATAGATTTAACCTCTTCCACAGATGCTTCTTTAACCTTTTGTTCGAGTGGTTTTTCTTCCTTTACATCCGTCTTGATTAAATCTGTTTCTATCTCAACAACAGGTTCGCTCTTTTCGCTTTTTTTCTTTTTTCCTTCGTCTAAATCAATATGTCCGATCACCTCTATACTGACCTTAGTTGAAGTGCTATCACTTGCTTTGATAATATTTTCTTCTTGTCCTTGTTCTTGTTCATACCCTTCAAGTGCGACAGTTTCCATTTTCTCTTTTGACTGACGCTCCTTACTCAAACGTTCAGATTCCAATTTTAAAGCCATATCTTTGTTAAACTCTTTGGCCAACAACAAATATTGATCATCTGAAATTTTAAAATTAATATCTTCTGGAATATCTTGTCCTTTCTTATTTAGAAAATCGACAGCTGTAGATAACCCAACATTTAAATCTTTTATGGCTTTACTTAATCTTACTGACATACTATTATTTATAACTTACAATATTTTTAATTTAGACAATAGAAATAATACTGTTTCAAAAAATGAAAAACTAATCTAAATCTTTATTTTCTTCTTCTGGCATTTGATCATTATCATACTCTTCAAACTCAGAACTCAATACGTTCAAAACATAATCTATTGTTTCTTCCTCTAAATCTGTTCTTTTTATCAAATCATCTCTCGAAACTCTTAACACACTCTTTGCTGTATCGCAACCAATCTCTTTCAACACATCAATTACCCAAGATTCTATTTCATCTGAAAACTCTTCGATGTAGATATCTTCTTCATCCTCATTTTCATCGATATCTCTATACACATCCAAAGTATATCCAGTCAGCATACTTGCCAATTTAATATTCATCCCGCCTTTACCAATAGCTTGTGCTACATCTTCAGGTTTCAGATAAACGTCTGCTTTCTTCTCCTCTTCGTTGAGGTGAATTGAAACAACTTTGGCAGGGCTTAACGCTCTTGATATAAATAGACTAATATTGTTGGTATAATTAATCACATCAATATTTTCATTCCGAAGTTCTCTGACGATACCATGTATTCTTGAGCCTTTTACGCCAACACAAGCACCCACTGGGTCAATACGTTCGTCATAAGACTCAACGGCAACTTTTGCTCGTTCGCCAGGTATGCGAGCTATGTTTTTAATTGTAATTAATCCATCGTGAATTTCGGGAACTTCCAATTCAAATAATCTTTCTAAGAACACAGATGAAGTACGTGAAAGAATGATTTTTGGATTATTATTTTTGTTTTCAACTGCTGCAACTATAGCTCTCACTGTTTCGCCTTTTCGATAAAAGTCACTTGGTATTTGCTCAGATTTTGGTAAATAAAGTTCATTACCTTCATCGTCCATAAGTAACATCTCTTTTTTCCAAATTTGATACAACTCTGCATTAACAATTTCGCCCACTTTTTCACTATAGTTTGTATATAAATTCTCCTTTTCCAACTCTAACACCTTTGAAGCTAAAGTTTGGCGAAGTGTTAAGATAGCACGGCGCCCAAAACTCTCAAACTCAACAGTGTCAGTAACTTCTTCTCCAACTTCATAATCATCTGATATTATTCTTGCACCTGACAATGAGATTTCAACATTCTCATTTTCAAGCTCATCATCTGCTACAACAATGCGAGTACGATATATTTCAAAGTCACCTTTATCTGGATTGATGATCACATTAAAATTCTCATCACTTCCAAATATTTTTACAATAACATTTCGAAAAGACTCTTCCATTACGCTTATTAACGTACTTCTATCTATGTTTTTTAACTCTTTGAACTCAGAAAAAGTATCAATCAAGTTTATATGCTCTTTTTTAGCCATGACTTTATTTAAAACGGATAATGTATTTTGTTGTTTTTATATTTTCAAAAAAGATATTTTCAGATTCTTTCATTTTCACTTTACGTTTGGCTCCTTCTGGTTTTATCATCACCTCTTTTTCAATCGTGATTTTATCATCATCAAATTGGGTCAAAATCCCTTCAATCTTCTTTCCATCTTTCGTTATCACTTCCACCTCATTACCTATATTTTTTTCGTATTGCTTGATGGTTTTAAATGGTGATGTCAAACCTGCTGACGATACCTCTAATTCGTAATCTTCAACCTCACGGTCAAACTTTGATTCAATTTCGCGTGTCAATTCTACACAAAAATCCAAAGACACCCCGTCAAAGTGATCTATTTCAACCACTATGTTATTTGAAGATGAGATAGACAAATCAACAATATAATAATTTTTATCATTTATATAGTGCTCAATCACATCTCTAATATCGTCAACTTGCATCATATCAAAAGCAAAAATAAAATTTTCAAAAAGAAGAGGGGGAACTTTTCGTCCCCCCTTCCACCTATTCTTTAAATCGATGCAAAATTACAAATAATATTTTAATCTACAATGGATTATCTAAGATTTAAACAAATTTGGACAATTACTTATACATATTCAACTAAAAATAGCTAAATTTGCAGTTCAAATATTATAAATTTATGGGAAGAGCATTTGAATATAGAAAAGCAACAAAACTAAAGCGATGGGGAAACATGGCTAAAGTTTTTACCAAATTAGGTAAGCAGATAACAATTGCAGCACGTGAAGGTGGTGCTGATGTGGAAGCAAATCCACGCTTACGCGTATTAGTTCAGCAAGCAAAAAAGGAGAATATGCCTAAAGAAAACGTTGAAAGAGCTATAAAAAAAGCACTATCACGTGATGAAGCTGATTACAAAGAGATGGTATATGAGGGATATGGACCTCACGGGATTGCGATTGTTGTAGAAACTGCTACAGACAACACGACACGAACCGTTGCTAATATTCGTAGTTATTTTAACAGATATGGAGGCTCATTAGGCACAACTGGCTCTTTGCAGTTTATTTTTGATCACAAGTGTGTTTTCCATTTGCTTAAGACAGAAAATATCAATATCGAAGAACTTGAGTTTGAGCTAATTGATTTTGGGGTGGATGAGTTAGTTGATGATGAGGGAGAAATTGTTTTGTATGGCGAATTTACCTCATATGCAGCTATTCAAAAATACTTAGAAGATAATAAATATCAAATTACTACGGCTGAATTTGAAAGAGTACCTAATACAATGAAATCATTGACAGAAGAGCAAAAATTAGAAGTTAATAAGTTGCTTGATAAATTAGAAGATGATGATGATGTGCAAAATGTTTTTCATAATATGGAGTAGTAGCATTACAATAAATTTTGCTTAAATAACATATAAGATTTATGTCAAAAATCATAAACTAATTAAGATTAAATGAAGAATAAGTTGTTTTCAATTTTACGGTCTGAATTTTTCACACGGTTTCTAACAGTGCAATACTTGCCACGCTGGGCAATACTCTTTATTGATATTACACTTGTTTTATTATCAATAATTTCAACCTATAAAATTGCAGCTATTATAAATATTAATGGAGATTCTGTTCTTCTTCCTTTTTCTGTAACAAGCAATTATTTGATTATAATTGCTATTCAGATATTCTTTTTCTGGATGTTTCACACTTACTCTGGCATATTGAGATATTCAAGTTATGTGGATGCTGCAAAATTGTTTTTAGCAGAATTTTTGACAGTTTTAGTTTTATTACTTATTAATTACATAATCAAATATTTTTATTTTGATTTTCAAATCAACTTATTATACTTATTATCCTATCTATTTATCTCCTTTTTCTTTCTTTTTACAGTAAGAGTTATTGTAAAACTAAGTTTTGATTTCCTTAGCATACACTCCTTTAAGTTTGAGCCAATCATTATTTATGGGACTGATTTTGACGCTGTTGCTATTGCTAAATCCTTAGGACAAAATGGTTTATCAGGTTATCGTGTAGTTGCTTTTTTAGACACAAACAAGCAAAATTACTCTAAAAGATTGCGTGGGGTTAGAGTTTTTCCATTTCCAGATAACAATGTTATTTTGAAATTATCAAAAATGGCACAAAAAGTTGTCGTTGCACCATCTGTTATGGAGTTATTAGATCCTAAAACAGATTTTGATATTTTTATCAACAACGGCATCACAGTAATGAAAGTACCTAATATTGAGAAGTGGAATGAATCTAACGTTTTAACCAAACAAATCAAATCAATACAAATAGAAGATTTATTGAATAGACCGCCAGTAAGTTTAGATACAGAGAAAATCAGCAACAGTATATCCAATCAGGTGGTATTGGTAACAGGTGCAGCAGGATCAATAGGAAGTGAGATTGCACGGCAATGTATGAATTATAACGCAAAAGCAGTGGTACTACTTGATCAATCGGAATCAAGTTTGTTTGATTTTATTTTGAGCTTAAAAGAAAGCTTCAAAAATAGCTCAACAAGAATAATCGACTTTATTGGAGATGTGAGGAATAAAGATAGGATGGAGTATATGCTCAATCATTTTAGACCCAGCATAATATTTCATGCCGCTGCCTACAAGCACGTGCCACTGATGGAGGATAATCCAAGTGAAAGTGTTCAGGTGAATATTAAAGGAACAAAAATATTAGCTGATTTAGCTGTTAAGTATGAGGTAGATAGGTTTGTGATGGTATCTACAGACAAAGCTGTAAACCCCACCAACGTAATGGGAGCATCAAAAAGAATTGCCGAAATTTACGTTCAATCGCTTAATAACGAAATCAATAAAAATGGAGAAACTAATAAAACAAAATTTATTACAACTCGCTTTGGTAATGTTTTGGGCTCAAATGGCTCTGTAATTCCTATATTCAAAAAACAAATCGAAAAAGGAGGTCCTATTACCGTTACACATCCTGAAGTTGTGCGATACTTTATGACTATACCCGAAGCTTGTTTGTTGGTGTTAGAGGCAGGTGCTATGGGTGATGGTGGTGAGATTTTTATTTTTGATATGGGAAGCCCTGTCAATATATTTGAAATGGCTAAAAAAATGATACGTTTAGCCGGATTTAAACCAGGAAGCGATATTCCAATAGAATTTACTGGGCTAAGACCTGGTGAAAAACTTTATGAAGAGCTGTTGAATAACAAAGAGAAAACTAAGGAAACATATAATAAAAAAATTATGATTGCCGTTGTCAGAGAATATGATTTTAATGAGGTTTCTGATGATATTGAGCAGTTGATTGAAGAGAGTTATAAAGGCAAGGATTATCCTATTGTATCATTAATGAAAAAAATAGTTCCAGAATACAAAAGCAACAATTCGAGGTTTGAAAGATTAGATGAAGAGTTTAACACGTTGTAAAAACAGATAATGAAAGAAATTCTTATATTTTCGCATAAATATCCATATTTAATAGCTTTAGTCTCGCTATTTTTAGGTTATATTTTTATGCCTATTGTTGTAGAAATTGCAAGAAAATATAATTTTATAGTAAGTCCCAACAAACGAACATCACATGCTGGTGATATACCCAACGTAGGTGGACTTAATATTTTTATTTCGTTCCTAATCACTGTTTATCTCTTTTCTTTTGAGTTTTTTTCACAGACTCAATTTGTCGTGATGGGCTTGATAATTATATTGATTATTGGATTTATTGATGATTTAATTACACTAAAAGTTCATACAAAACTATTGGGTCAGCTCTTGTCTGCTTTTTTTCTAATCGTCATAGGTGATGTACGTATTTCTAACCTACAGGGACTGCTTGGTATTTACGAACTACCTATTTACATCAGTTACATCATCTCTTTTTTCATTTTTGTTGTGATTGTCAATGCTATGAATCTAATAGATGGAATTGACGGGCTTGCCTCTGGGCTTGGAGTTATTTATTCTTTATTTTATGCTATTTATTTTCAAGCTGTCAATTACATTCATATTTCTATCATATCTTATGCTATGGTAGGCTCATTAGCTGTGTTTTTTATTTATAATGTTTTTTCGAAAGATAGAAAGATATTTATGGGCGATTCGGGATCACTGCTATTGGGTTATGTGATCATTGTACAAACCTTTATGTTCAATGAGATAAACTCCTACGATATGGTTTCACCCCAATTCCATTTCAAATCTGCTTCTGCTTTTAGTTTCACACTGCTGATTATTCCTTTGTTTGACACATTGCGAGTTATGCTAACGAGAATAAAAAAGGGCTACTCTCCCTTCAAAGCTGATCGCAACCATATTCATCACCTTCTGTTAGGATTAGGGTTAAAACACCGGCAAGTATCTTTTATCTTGATAGGAATCAATGTTTTATTTATATTACTTGGCTTAATTTTACGAAATTTTTCAATCATAATACACGCTACTATTGTACTGTCAATAGCTTCAATATTAACTTTTATTCTTTGGCGTTTGGTTGATTACAAAAACCTAAAAGAAGAGAATCAGAATGATAAAAACATATCTATATGATTTCTATTGAGCAACTTGGTGTTGAATTTGGTGGTTTTAGATTATTTGATGACATTAGCTTTTTAATCAATCCAAAAGATAAAATCTCTTTAGTCGGTAAAAATGGTGCTGGCAAAACCACCTTACTAAATCTGCTGTCGGGTAAAGCAAAGCCATCAAAAGGTAACATCATCATTCCATCTGATTTGCGAATAGGCTACCTCCCCCAGCATATGATACATATCAACAACACAAACGTCATTGAGGAAGCAGGAAAAGCTTTTGAAGATATTATTAAAATAGAGGATAAAGTTGAACTTTACACCAATCTGCTTTCATCCAGAACCGATTATGAGAGTACAGAATATTTAGAGATTATTGAAAAACACAATCACTATAGTGAATTGCTGCAAATGTTTAATCCTGGCAATACACAAGCAGATATTGAGAAAACATTGATAGGGTTAGGTTTTGCACGCGAAGATTTCGAACGCCCTTGTAGTGAGTTTAGTGGAGGATGGCGGATGCGTATAGAATTGGCTAAAATACTGCTCCAGAAACCAGATTTGATGCTATTAGATGAGCCTACCAATCATCTCGATTTAGAATCAATTCAATGGTTAGAGAATTTTTTAATTAATTCTTCGGGTGCAGTTATTTTAGTTTCGCACGACAAAGCATTCATTGACAATGTTACCAATAGAACCATCGAAATATCATTAGGCCGTATTTACGACTACAATGTCAATTACTCTAAATATTTGCAATTACGAAAAGAGAGGCGTGAGCAACAAATACGGGCTTTCGAAAATCAACAAAAGATGATTAAAGAGACCGAAGAATTTATTGATAGGTTCAGATATAAAGCTACAAAAGCCAATCAAGTGCAATCGAGAGTTAAGCAATTGGATAAATTAGAGAGAATAGAAGTTGATCTAGAAGATACTGCACGATTAAATTTAAGATTTCCACCATCACCAAGATCAGGTTCATATCCTGTAAAAATTGAAAATCTTTCTAAATCTTATGATCAACACTTGGTTTTGGATAAGATAGACCTCACCATCAATAGAGGTGAAAAAGTGGCATTTGTTGGGAAAAATGGCGAAGGAAAAACCACGCTGATTAAGTGTATTATGAACGAAATTGCTTATCAAGGTGAAATGACACTTGGACACAATGTAAAAATCGGCTATTTTGCTCAAAATCAGGCGTCACTTTTGGATAATGACCTTACGGTTTTTGACACCATTGACCATGTAGCAGTCGGTGATATACGAACAAGAATAAGAGATATATTAGGTGCTTTTATGTTTGGTGGCGAGGAGTCAGATAAAATGGTGAAAGTATTATCTGGTGGTGAACGCAGCCGATTAGCTATGATAAAATTATTGTTAGAACCAGTCAATTTGCTGATTCTTGACGAACCTACTAATCATTTAGATATACAATCAAAACAAGTGCTAAAAGAAGCTATTCTTGCTTTTGATGGTACCGCCATTATTGTTTCGCACGACCGCGAGTTTTTGGATGGTTTGGTTACCAAAACCTATGAATTCAAAGATAAAAAAGTACGTGAATATATTGGAGGAATATATGAGTTTCTTCAGAAAAAAAATATAGATAACCTCAAAGAGATTGAATTATCCTCCTCTCCTACTCTATCAACCAAAGGAAATGAGAAAATAGTTTCTGAAAACAAATTATCATTTGAAGCTCGAAAAAAGCTGAATCGTAAAATCAGAAAATTAGAAAATGACATTGCTAATTCTGAAGAAAAAATTGATAATTTTGAGACGCTTATTGAAAACATGCATCAAGAACTTCAAAATCCTGAAAAAGCAAGTGATTTGGAGTTTTTAAATAAATTAAGAGAAGTAGAGGTTTCGTTAGAAAATGAGATGACGAACTGGGCAAAGCTGAATGAAAACCTTGAAGAACTAAATCAGAATAATCTTAGCAATTAAAAAAACCAACCAAGAAACTATGAAGAAACTTGCAAAAATAGAAGCAAAATTATACTTGATACCAACAACTCTTGGCAACACCGATTTGGACAGGGTGTTACCAAACTATAACCATCAAATTATTAGTGGTATAGAGTATTTTATAGTAGAAAACATCCGCACTGCAAGACGATTTCTCAAAAAGATTGATCCAAACACTGATATTGATTCACTTCATTTTTTTGAATTAAACAAACATACTGAAATAAGTGAATTTTCAAAATATTTATCTCCGATAAAGGAAAACCGATCAATCGGTGTGATATCAGAAGCGGGCTGTCCGGCTATTGCCGACCCAGGTGCTGATATAGTTGCACTGGCACATCAGATGAATATTCAGGTTGTGCCGTTAGTAGGCCCATCGTCTATCTTATTATCGTTGATGGCATCTGGTTTTAATGGACAAAGTTTTGCCTTTTATGGCTACTTACCCATCGACAATCAGGAGAAGATCAATATAATAAAACGTTTAGAGGGTAGAATATATGGTGAAAATCAAACTCAAATATTTATTGAAACTCCTTACAGAAATAACAAATTGATTGAGGATTTAATAAGCATTTGTCGCCCAACAACTAAATTATGTATTGCTTGTGATATTAGTTTAAATTCAGAACTTATCATTACCAAAACTATCCGCGATTGGAAAAAAGAAAAAGTCGATATCCACAAAAGACCAGCCGTATTTTTAATTTATAAATAGATATTAGATATTGAAATAATTCAATAATTGAATTGAAACATCATATAATTTTTGTATTTTTGTTAGTTCAACATAACTATATTTGATTTTCAAATGGATAAAGAGAGAGTTAAAGCAATTAGGGTTGGTGTTTTAGTCTTCACTTCAATTGTACTATTGATGTTATTCTTGTTTTTTATGGGAAGCAAGGATTATTTTTTTAATTCTAAAACTCAAATTACTACAGACTTTAACGACATACAAGGTGTAACTATCGGCAACAATGTCCGTTTTTCAGGCATCAATGTTGGGAAAGTAACCGACATCAACATTACAAATGATAGTACAGTTACCTTGAATTTAGCAATAGTAAATAAATATGTTAGATTTATATATAAAAACTCTATTGCTGAAATAAGTCAAGATGGCGTAGTAGGAAATAAAATCATAATAATATCAGCAGGTAGTGCTGAAGCTGGAAAGGTTGAAAATGGATCGCATCTGCGAAGTAGAGAAAACTTAGACATGTTGGCCATGATACAGGAGATGCAAGATATCATTCCTCTCTCCAAAATAGCTGTTAATCACCTATTTTCAATTGTTGAGAAAATTGATAATGGAGACGGCGATATAGCTTTGCTGTTAAACGACAATCAGCTGACTACGCAAGTGCGACATACTGTCAATAGCTTAAATCATAGTTTAACCAATCTCAACAGCATTGTACAAAAAATTGAGCACGGAGATGGTGATATGTCTAAGCTACTGAACAACAACAGCATAACAAATCAAATTGATGACACTTTCTCAAAAATAGGAGAAGTAGCCGAGCAAACAGAAAAACTGATTGAAGAACTACAAAACACAATAGAAAAGCTAAATGATGGTGATGGCTCTATCAGTATGTTATTAAATGATGCCGAAACAGCTAAAAATTTGGAAAATATCATTTTAATGATACAAAACAGTTTAACAGAATTTGATAAAACAACGAAAGCCATACAAAACAATTGGGCTATAAGAGGATTTTCAAAAAAAGATAAAAACAATAAAACAGAATAAAAAACTATGCACAACTGGTTTCAATGTAAAGTAAAGTATGAAAGAAATGGTGATGATGGGATTATCACTAAGGTAAATGAATCTTATTTAGTAGATGCACTGTCATTTACTGAGGCTGAAAAGCGGATTAATGAAGAAATGGCCCCATTTATCAGTGGTGATTTTGAAGTTTCAGATATCAAAAGGGCACGGATTAGTGAGCTTTTGGAGAATGAAAACGGAGATAAATGGTATCGAAGTAAACTGTTTTTTATAAGTATAGATGAAGAAAAAGGCGTAGAAAAACGCATATCAAACTTTATATTCGCACAAGCCAGCACCATCAAAGAGGCTGTTGAGGTGATTGAGAAGGCGATGAAAGATACATTACTCGATTATGAAATTGCTTCAATTACAGAAACCAACGTTATGGATGTATTTAAATACGAAGCATAAAAAACTTTTCCCTAATTTTACTATATTTTTATTTATAATGTCAATCAAAGAAAATATCAATCAAATACGTAAACAAATTCCTGCAAATGTAAAATTAATCGGTGTAAGTAAATTTCACACTCCAGAAACAATAATGGAAGTTTATAATCTTGGCGAACGGCACTTTGGAGAGAGTCGTGTGCAAGAGTTTGTTGATAAAGCACCTTTGCTACCGGATGATATTCAATGGCATTTCATTGGTCATTTGCAGCGCAACAAAATCAAGTTTCTTGTTGATAAAGTTAGTTTAATCCATGGTGTTGATTCTTTACGTCTATTAAATGCTATCAACACCCAAGCTCAAAAAACAAATCAAACTGTCTCTATACTTTTGCAAGTACATATAGCTGATGAGGAGACAAAATTTGGCTTTTCAAAAGAAGAAATCGAAGATTTATTTTCTAACAATCATTTTGAATCATTGAAAAATATAAAAGTTGCTGGACTGATGGGTATGGCTACCAACACTGATAATGAAGAACAGATAAGAAGTGAGTTTAGAGGTCTCAAGCAGCTATTTGACAAAATCAAATCCAATTATTCTGATGAATATTTTATCGAATTATCTATGGGAATGTCAGACGATTACAAAATAGCTATCGAAGAGGGTAGCACAATGGTTAGAATTGGTACAGCGATTTTTGGAGAAAGAGAATATTAGGATTTTTCAATATCGCATATGAGCAAAAAAAAGGTGTTCGTCAATTACTGACAAACACCTTTTTTTAATATCAAAAAACACCTTTAGTTGTTTTCTACCTCTTTTTCAGCATTTTCAATCATCTTTTCGCTTGCATACATAAACACTTCTACACGACGATTTAGAGCACGTCCTTCTGGTGTGTCGTTGCTTGCTACTGGATTAGAGAAATCTAAACCTTCAACATTTTTGATTTGTTCGGCTTGTGCACCATTAGCCAATAAGAATTTGGATACTACATTAGCTCTATCCAACGAAACTTTTTGATTAGCAGCTAAAGTACCTACGTTATCAGTATGACCAAATATAGCAATGTCCATATCATAATTGTCACCTAAAACTTTTGCAAAATCTTTCAATGCTTCTTTTGCATCTGCTTTCAATGTGCTTTGATTAAAATCAAATAAAATACCAGAATCAAAAGTAACTCTTACAGCTTTCAAGCCATTGATATCCTCAACGCCCTCAACTTGAGCTCCTTCAATTTTTGCTGCTTCTTCAGCTGCTTTATCCATTTTCTTACCTATAATAGCACCTACTGTAGCACCTACTGCTGTACCAACTGCAGCACCGACACCTGCGCTTTTACCGTCTTTTCCGATTAAGCCACCGATACCTGCACCTACTGCTGCACCTGTGCCAGTTCCAATTAATGCTCCTTGAGCAGTCTTATTTAAAGCTTCACAGCCCGAAAAAACAAGACTTACACTCAATAAAACAACCATAAATAAATTTGTTCTCTTCATAATAAATTGTATTTTAAAAATTATCTTAAATTATTTTTATTTCTGCTCTCTACATAATCAATTGTCGTGCCAAAATTAAATATATAAAAATTTATTTCCAAAAATAAAGATAGAAATCTAATTATAAGTTTTATCTATTCTTATAAAACTCAGCAACTTTTATAGCCACATTTACACCATCAACTGCCGATGATGTAATTCCGCCCGAATAACCAGAGCCTTCGCCCGCAGGAAACAAACCCTTTATTCTTATATGTTGATAAGTTTCATGATCGCGTAAAATACGGATTGGAGATGATGAGCGTGTTTCAACTCCAACAACAATTGCATCATTGGTTAAATAACCTCTCATTTTTTTATCAAACTCCTTGAATGCTTTTTGTAACTTTGAAACAATAATTTTTGGCAACCAAAAATGCAATGGGGAGGAAATTACACCAGGCAAATAGGAGCATTCGGGTAAATCTACTGAAAGTTTATTATCTACAAAATCTTTCAAACGCTGTGCAGGAGCTACCAAGCCTCCACCTCCGTTATTTCTATAAGCCAAGGTTTCGATGTGTTTTTGAAACTCTAATCCTTTCATAACACCATATTGTTCAAACTCTTCAGGAATATCTTCGGGTCTAATCTCAACTACAATACCCGAATTGGCATAAGGTGAATTGCGGCTAAAGGTGGACATACCATTTACTACAACTGTCTCGTCAGTAGTGCCTGCCGGAAGAATATGCCCTCCAGGGCACATACAAAACGAGTAAATTGAACGATCATCTACCCTTGCTACCAAAGAGTATGAAGCGGGAGGCAAATGATCACGATCATTGTCATTGTGATATTGTAATTTGTCAATCAAATCTTGTTTGTGCTCAACCCTCACACCTACCGCAAATCCTTTCTCCTCAATTTCAATTCCTTTGTTGTATAACATTTCGTAGATTTGATGGTTAGAGTGACCTGTGGCTAAGATAATTGATTTTGCTCGATACTCATTACCACACTCAGTAACGCAAGCCACAACAGTATCATTTTCAATAATCAAATCAACCACATTCTCATTAAAACGTATTTCGCCTCCGTGTGATATGATGGTTTTTTTGAAGTTTTCAATGATAATTGGCAATTTATCAGAACCCAAATGTGGAGCCGACTCATATAAAATTTCATCATTTGCACCATGATAGTTAAATATATCATAGATACGCCTAATGTCTCCTTTCTTTTTTGAACGGGTAAAAAGTTTGCCATCTGTAAATGTACCTGCACCACCTTCACCAAAATTATAATTGGAGTTGGGGTTAATCTTATTGTCTTTGATAAGCTGGGCAACATCAATCTTACGGGTTCTCACATCTTGCCCGCGCTCCAATATGATAGGTTTCAATCCAAGTTCTAACAATTTTAGTGCAGCAAAATAGCCTGCAGGGCCTGCACCTACAATAATAACTTCCTCTTTGTCTGCAACTTGTTGATATTCTATTTCAAACTCTCTGTTTTCGGGAAAAGAATCATCTAAATAAACTTGAACTGACAAATTTATTTTTACTGGTGAAGTTCGGGCATCGATAGATTTTTTCAATATTTCAAATCCATTAATTCTACCAACTTCCAACTCTAATTTTTCAGCAATGATTGATTTTAGTTGATTATTATCTTTTGCCTCAGCAGGCAATACTATTAATCTTAGCTCTGTATGCATAATTTGTTATATTATAAGATACGAAATACAAAGATAATCAAAGTGATTGAGATTAAAATATTTTTTACATAAGATATTATTTTAATACGATAGCAAAAGAAAGTTTTGATAAACTTATGGATTAGTAGTAAATTTGTGATATTAAAAAAACACAAGCTAAAAATTTTTATAAAATGAAGACTTATTCTCAAAACCATCAAGTCAAAGAGAACGAAACAGCCAAAGTTGTCGGCTCTGGTTCACTTGAGGTATATGCAACACCAGCTATGATTGCTCTGATGGAAAATACAGCTACAAAAACAATAACAGACTTGGAAGAGGGTCAAACTACCGTAGGCACATACATAATGGTCGATCATCTGAAAGCGAGTAAAGTGGGTGAAAATTTAATTTGTACAGCCAATTTAATAGCTCAGGATAAAAGAAAATATGAATTTGAGATAGAGGTGTATAATGAAAACCATGAAATTGTAGGCAAAGCAAAACACATTAGGTTTGCTGTTGACATTGAGCGTTTTATGAAGTAAAATATAAAATAATAAAAAACAAATTAGGGCTTGAAATGATTTCAAGCCCTAATTATATTATAGCAAACTTTCCCAGTGATTACAAATCATTTAGCAATACTTCAACTGCTTTTTTCAGTTGCAAATCATCTTCACTTAACAATGATTCTGGAGTATTAAGCATCAACACATCAGGTTCTAACTGATTATTTTCCATTGCGTTGCCCTCCATATCTACCACTGTAACTTGTGGAATTCCAAACACAATCGTAGGATCAATCTGAGTTTCCCACCACACAGCAGTCATAGTGCCAGGTACGGGTGCACCTACCAACTTACCGATACCCAACTCTTTATATACCCAAGGAAAACCGTGTGCATTGGAGTAGTTGCCTTCGCCCATCACCACGATAGATGGTTTATTCCATTTGTTGAATGGATCACTACCTATATATTGACCGCGAGGTGCAAACTGTTGGTACTCTTTTCCACTTAGCAAAGTTGCTAAATCATCATGCAACCATCCACCGCCGTTGAAACGTGTATCTATCACAACAGCCTCTTTTTGACGATATTTACCTAAAAGATTTTTATAAACTTCGCTAAAACTTCCTGCATCCATGCCTTTGATATGGATATAACCTAAGCGGCCATCAGAGTATTTCTCAACCAACTTCTCACGTTGTTCCACCCAACGATTATAGAGCAAGTTATTTTCTTGCATTTGTGCAATAGGTTTTACACTCTCTTCAAACTCTTTCTTGCCATCAGTTGCAGTAATAAGCACTGGTTTACCCGCTTTTCCATCTAATAGATGCCAATAAGATTTTTCTTTTTCGATTTTTTCTCCATCAATTTTCGTCACAATCACGCCAGGTTTGAATTTGCCATCAGCTTTAATCAAAGGGCTACCCTGTATGATCTCTTTGATTTTCAACCCATCGCCATCAAAACTTTCATCCCAAAACACACCAAAAGATGCTGTTTGCCAACGATCTGATCTAACCGAATATCGAGCACCTGTGTGCGAAGCGTTTAATTCGCCTAAAATCTCTGAAAGCATTTCTTGAAAATCATGATTGTTATTGATGTGGGGCAAGAAACGTGCATAGGCCTCTTTGTACATCGCCCAATCAATACCATGAATTTTTTCATCATAAAATTTATCTTTCACCTGTTTCCAAGCATGATTGAAAATATATTCACGCTCTTGATAGCTTCGATAATTAAATGGTGCCGAAAAAGAGACACTGCTTACTTTACCATTATCAATCTTTTTTATTGTACCACCCGAAACCATATAGAGTACTTTATCCTCTTTATCAGGAATCAAATTTCCTCCACCTGTATTTTTAGATAAAAGTTTTGTGCTACCTTCTAATAAATCTTGTTCCCAAAGATCAAATCCTCTTTCAAAACGTGCCAAATAATACAATTTAGTACCCTCTTTATTCAGATGTGCATCTGCTAAGCTTGATGAGTGGCGAGTTAAGCGTACAACACGATATTGGCGATTATCTAAGTCAAATTTTAACGCCTCCACCTCTTTCTCTTTTACTTTATCCTCTGCTTTATCCTCTTTTTTAGCTTTTGTTTTTTTATCATCTTTTGATTCATCAGTATCTTCTTTTTTCAACTCTTTCATCAACTCTCGCTCTTCCTTTGTCAATCTGAATTCATCATAAGCATCTTGTGATAAAAACATCAAATAGGCATCATTATATGCTCCCCAGCTTCCATGACTGCGATATCCCGCTCTATCTGAGAAAAATAGCACGGCTTTTCCGCCTAATACCCACTTAGCACTCACATCACTATAACCACTCAATGTCAAATTGGTAATTTCTTCACTGCCATCGGCTTTAATTAGAGCTACGTCTTTGTTGTTCCATCCACCAACATCAATATAATCTGATAAAATCCATTTGCTATCAGGTGACCACTGAAACCATTGATCACCATCACTATAGGAGTAGTTAAATTTCTCTTCCATCACTGTGCGAACCTCTTTTGATTTGAGATTGAGAACGCGAATCTCCGAACGATTTTCTAAATAAGCAATCTCTTTTCCATCGGGTGAAAACTGAGGCTCAAATGAAGGTGTATCTGTGAAAGTTAACTGGGTTTCCTTTAGCTCGTTGGCATAAACAAAGTATTTATCTTCTTTGCGAACCAAATCGGTTTTATAAATATTCCAAGTATCACCACGTTCAGCTGAATAAACTAAAGAACGACCATCTGGACTAAAATGTACATTGCGCTCTTGCTCAGGTGTATCGGTGATGCGTTTGGTTGTTTTGTACTCTATCGAAGTTACAAAAACATCGCCACGTGCTACAAAAGCAATTTCTTTCCCATTAGGCGAAACGGCAATAGAGCGAGCACCAGTAGAAAGGGTTTGTTGTTTAAGTTCCATCTCAAAATCATCTGCAATAATCTCTACATCAATCTTTTGAGGAGTTGTACCATTTTTCAAATAATACAATTCGCCATCATAAGAGAAACTAAGATTATCTTTTTTATCAATGGATAAAAAACGAACGGGATGATTTTCAAAACTTGTAATTTGTACGTCGTCTTTGTTATTCAAATTGGCTTTATATACATTGAAACTGCCACTTTTTTCACTCAAATAGTAGTATGATTGACCATCGGATGACCAAACTGCATTTCGATTTTCGCCATCAAAACTACTCAGTTTCTTATGTGATTTTGCTTCGATATCATAAAGCCATATGTCGCGTGCAACGGATGAAACATGGTGCTTACGCCAAGCATCTTCATAGCCTTTTTTGTCGGTATAAAGCATTTGATCACCATTGATTGAGATATTTTCAAAATGAAGTGGCGAAAACAAAGTAGCACGTCCACCTTTTACATCTACTTGATAAAGCTGGGTAAACATGGCGGAAGGAAATTGTTGATTTTCAGCAACAGGAAGTATATAAGAACTAAACAATACAGTATGATTGTCTAAAAATGCTTCGGGATATTCATTGGCTGAATGGCTTGTAAGACGAGTAGCCACCCCACCCTTTTCAGAAACTACAAAAACATCAAAACCACCTTCGCGATCGGAAGCGAAAGCTATTTTTGAACCATCAGGCGACCAGATTGGACGGGTATCATGTGAGGTATGTGAGGTGATTTGAGTCGCCTTACCCCCAGTAATAGGCACTGTAAAGATATTTCCTTTATAAGTAAATGCTATTTGTTTTCCATCAGGAGAGATAGCACTATTTCTCAACCATAAAGGAGCATCTTTAGC
>CAYFRA010000008.1:32119-33439 GCA_964345395.1 uncultured Paludibacter sp.
GTTTAATGCAATTAGAGGGTTTTACATCGAAGTAAAACCCTCCTTTGAAAATTATATTTTGATTATAAATATTGTAAATAAATCAAGAATATCAAAAGACTTAATATTACAATTTTGTATCTTCTTCTGAAAAACTTCCATAACGGTGGTATTCGTAAGAAATACTTTGTTCGCGTAAGTAATGTAACAACTCTATTCTGCCTTCAACAAGCGGTTTGTGAGTTGCTAAATAAGTACCTAATTTTGCTGCTTTTTCGTAATATTCCATTGGCAATTTGTCTGAACAAACTCGCACTCGATAATATTGCTCCATAGCTGCAACAAACTCTGCATCATTTTGCACCAAAAGTTTGAAATCACTGCTTGATAGTTTGCGTAATGCGTCTAACTTTGTATCACCTTCACTTAAGCTCACTGTAAATGGAGTTTTTGAAATTTTTGCCGCTACCACACACAACATGGCATCAATCAAACTATCTTCGGGTAAGAAACGAAGAACCATATTTTTCAGAGGTAAATAACGGAAGGTATTTAGCTCGCCCACAAGTTTTTGCGTTTCGCGTTCAACAGAAAACTCCTCTTTCCAATTTTTCAAATAACTTTCAATTGCACGTTGGAAGCGATCCAAATCAGCTTTTGACAATAAATCTGCATAAACTTTGAATCTGCTGTTGTCTGATACTACGGGCGTTTTGTAGTCTGTCTCTTCAAACTGTACAAAAGTTGCAACATAATTATCACCTCCTGCTTTAATACCTGGCCCAAAAGCAGAGCGTTTCATACCGCCAAATGGCTGACGCTGCACAATAGCACCCGTAATTCCACGGTTGATATATAAATTACCTGCCTCCAAATTATCTTTCCAATATTGGCGTTCGTTTTCGTCCAAACTTTGAATACCCGATGTCAAACCATAGTCTGTGGAGTTTACCATTTCAATACCATGTTTCAAGTCATTCATACAAACCACTGCCAAGAGAGGACCAAACAGCTCTGTTTCAAATGTGAAACTACCAGGTTTTACACCCCATTTGATGGTTGGTTTTAATATATATCTATCTTCATCAACAAACTCAGGGGCTATCAGCCAACTTTCACCTGGTTCTAAATTATTGATTGCATAAAGCAACTTATCGTTGGTATTGGAAACCATAGGGCCAACAACGTTTGCACCATCCCAAGCACTACCAGTGTACATGCTCTTTGTTGCATCAACCAATTTATTTCTAAAGTCTTCATCGTCATAAACACTCTTCTCAACTATAAGAAGCGAACAAGCTGAACATTTTTGACCAGAGTTTCCAAATGCTGATTTTACGA
>CAYFRA010000008.1:33539-41648 GCA_964345395.1 uncultured Paludibacter sp.
ACGAACTCCCAAGCAACTGGAAACGCTACTGTAGCTGGCTTCAGAATAACTGTATTGCCTGATGCTAAACCTGCAACCACTCCGCCCACAGGAATAGCTGTTGGGAAGTTCCAAGGTGGAATTACCAAAACTATACCTTTTGGTGTGTTTTTTACCGTTTTCAAATCTTCAAATTTTTTCATTGAGATAGGATAAAAACGTGCAAAATCGATTGCTTCAGATACTTCAACATCACCTTCGTTGAATGTTTTACCTGTTATTGCAGCCATCACACCTATTAAATCACCACGTTTATTAGCTAAGTTTACAGCTACTTTATGAAGCAATTCATTTCTTTCTGCCAATGGTTTTTCTCTCCATTTCGATTCATCTTTTTGAGCTATATCAAGCACATCTTTAATCATCTCCATAGAGTGCGTGTTAGCCTCGCAAACCATCACTTTACTGTTTTGGCTTCGATCAAAATATTGCTTTTTGTTTTCTGATACAAACTCTTTTCCATTTACCGTTGCAGGAATTTGATAAGCTTCATCTTTTTCTGATTTTTTCCATTTTTTGCGAATTTCATCAACCCATTGACGGTTTTGTGGCAGATCAAAATCGGTATCCGCTTCACTTGCATACACCTCACGATCTGATTTATCTTCAAACTCTTGCAGTCTATTTTGAGTTCGGTTTGGTGAAGTTTCTACGGTGTCTTTTAGAGCCATAGCTTGCTCAAACTGATCTTTTAAGAAATTCCACTCTTTGCTACCCTCTTTCAGGTTGAATGAATAGGTTAAGAAGTTATCTTTACCAGTATTTTCATCCATCCTACGCACCAAGTACGAAACAGCATTCAAGAAATTAGCATCACTAACTACGGGTGTATAAAGAATAATCTGCTTTTGCAATTTACGCATCACTCTTGGTAGGTGGTTGGCCATTCCCTCCAACATTTCAAAAGTTACATACTTTTCAGTACCCAATTTTTCACCCAAAAGATAAGCGTAAGCAATAGAGAAGAAGTTGTGTGAAGCAACACCTACCATCACCGCTTTGGCATTTTCAGGTTGTAATGCGATATCTAATATTTTCAGATAATTGGCATCAACTTTTATTTTATTGTCATATATCGGATTTGCCCATCCTTTGAGAGAGGAGTGGATTTTCTCCATTTCTAAGTTAGCACCTTTCACTAAGCGCATTTTAAGCGGTGCACCACCATCAGCCACACGTTTTTTTGCGAAATCGTTTAACTTTTTCTGTAAACTTTGAGCATCAGGCAAATAAGCTTGAATAACCACACCGGCTGTGAGGTTTTTGAAACGTGGCTCTGACAACACTTTGATGAATACATCCATTGTGAGCTCCACATCTTTATACTCCTCCATATCTAAGTTAATAAACTTGTAGGATTCAACCCCATTCGGGTCTATATATGGATAATCTATTGCACGCTGATAAAGATTGCCCATTAATTCGCATAATTTCTCTTCTACAGCTTTATAATTCAATGGAGTAATTTGAGCGTAAATACCTGACAATTTAACAGATATGTAATTGATACGTGGGTCTTTTAGTGCCTCCATATAGTGGTCGTAGCGATTTTTGGCTTCACCATCACCAAGCACAACCTCACCCAAAAGGTTTACATTTTGACCTATTTTGTTTTTATAACGACTGTCTAAGTGTTTATTCAATAAATCAGGACGCTCATTGATAATAATAGTACTTGTATAATCACGCAGATATCTTTTGAAAATAGGCACAGATATCGCTGGCAAATGATAACCTACAGTATTGAAGGCCAATAGCATAGATTTTTCAAACGGAGTAAAAAAATCAGGTGTACCATACTCCTTTAACAACATACGAATTCGTTTTGCTAACTTTCTGTTGTCGCGAATTTGAGAGGTTTCATCCAACATTTTGGTCATCAAAACTTTGTCATTGGGGTTTTGCACTAAAGCAGCATATTTATTTTGCTCTTTAAGTTCGGCGGGGCTTAATTCTTTTTCGGCTTTTTTCAAAAAATCACTTGCCCAACTGATTACATCATTTGTTTTTAAAGTTTCCATTGGTATAAATTATAATTTAAGTTTAATATACTCATTTTCTAATCTTGAATACTGTTGTAATTTGAATAATAACAAGCTGAAATCAACTTTAAAGTAATTTTCAAATTATAACTCTGTAAAAATAGGAAATAATTATCTATAATTCAATAAATCCAATTGTATCTCTAACTATTTTTAATTGTTGCAATAAAATTCATCAAAACAATCAAAATTTATTGAATCTCGCAAAACTACTTCATTTTATCGACAAAAAGTTGCAAACGGCGATCCAACTCCTCCATTTGATCCATCTGCACATAAGATACACAAGCACGCAAACCATCCAAGTTTTCACTGCCTGTGATAGAGAGGGAAATAGCACTGATTCCTACATAAAGAAACGCTTCCATCAACTCTGCACTACTCATATTGGGGTATGCGATTGTGAAGTAGAAACCATCTGCTACCTCGCGGTCTTTGTCATTATAAACAATATAAAACCCATGTTTTTTGAAAATCTTTTTCATCTTAGCTGCTTTTTCGCCATAGATTTTCAAATCGTCAATAAAACCAAACTCGCCATCGGAGGCTGCTTTGAGCATTGTAGCCATAGCATACTGTGCTGTATGGGAGGTGCCAGCTGTGGTCGAATACAACACACCATAAGGAATAAACATACCCAATGTTTCGGATGGAAAATAGGTTTTCAAATTGGGATATTTTCGAGAATATGCCTCATCGCTGAAAACCATCATTCCAATACGCTGCCCGGCGTAACTAAATATTTTAGAAGCGGATAGTAGCAAAATGTAATTTTTGGCATAGCGAGCCACACTTGGTTGATAGGGTTCTGCAAAAGCTTTGCTGTAATCTGAGCGGAAATCCATTCCGAAATAAGCCAAATCTTCAATAACAATCACATCATATTTATTAGCCAACTGGCCTATGATGCGGAGCTCATTATCCGAAAAACAGCACCACGAAGGGTTATTGGGTGATGAATAGCAAATAGAACAGATATCGCCTGATTGAAGAAACTCCTCTAATTTTTCCTCTAATTTCTCTTCTCGATAATTCAAAAAATCGAATGATTTATAGGGCAATCCAAGCAGTTGTAATTGTGATTTGTTGACTGGAAAACCGGGGTCAATAAAAAGTGTGTAAGGCTTTTCAGGATTGGTGCGAGCCGCAGCCAATAGTGCCCCAAAACTTCCTTGCATTGCACCAGATGTAGGGATACAATATTCGGGATTGGTTTTTATTCCCATAAACGCCTCTACAAATCGAGCTATCTCATTTTTGGCGAAAGGAATACCCTCAATGTTGGGATAAAACTGAGCCAAACCTTTGTCCAAAGCCTCTTTTTCAGCTTCGATACCGATTATATTGGGTTGTAAACCAGGCACTCCCATCTCCATGTGGATAAATTCGATACCGCTTTCTGCCTCTACTTGAGCTACCAATTTTCCGACCTGTCGGATAGAGAGTTGCGTAATATTGCTTGCACCAAACTGTGCAAAAAGTTTGTCAATTAAGTGTTTTGAAATCATGGTAATTTATACCCTCTTGGGTTTTTGTTATGATAGTTTATCTATGTGTTTTGATTATTTTAATATCCATTTCTTTACTCTTTGCAACTTATTTCCTTTAATTTCAGAATTGATGATATCTGGGCCCAAATAGTATCTCAGGTGTATCTCTTTAGCCTGCAACATTTGATCAATTTGGGCTTGTTCCAAACTGTGCTTCATTTTGATAATCTTTCTTGTTGTAAGCCCAACATCTGTTACCACCGTTGTTTTACTTGAATCAGACAATAAAACTTCCGTTCTATTTTCATCCAACTGTCTGTTATTTTCACTCTTCTCATACAATGTATTTAACCTATAGATATCTTCATCAATAATGATATACATTTTTTCTTCCAAGTCAAATCCTCCTATCGGCACACTAATTATATCATACATCAAATAACTTACTACGTTATTTGCATCTGTTTCTTTGATAAAATCTACATATTGAGAGTATTGAGCCTCATTTTTTTTATTGTTATAAAAATGCTCTTTCAACTTTACTCGCCTTGTTTTCATCACTTTATCATTTTCTACATAAATAGTTTTTTGAGCAATATTGCAAGCTTGCAGCAGAAACAAGGCGACCACAAAGAGTATCGAAACTTTAATTTTCATATTTATTTTATCTGTTATTTCTAATTAAAATTGGATCTAATTTATTTTTCCAAATCAAATAGCCATCACTATTCATATGCAATCTGTCTGACAAGTATAGCGATTCATTCGGTGTGCCATCTTCCAAAAACATATCATCCCAAATATCAACAAATTGAATATTATCGTTGAGCATTGCGTAGTTTTTCACCAACTCGTTAGCTACCACATATTTATCAAAAACCTTAGCACGTGAAGGACTGGGTTTGATAGAAATCACAACAATTTGTGCAGCTGGAAAATGAACTTCAATCAAGTTGCATAAAGTCAGCAACTCCTCAAAATATTTGAGAGGAGTTTTATCACTATCGTGCAAATCATTATCGCCTTCATAGATAACCACCTGCTTAGGATTATAGGGTTTGATTACTTGGTCGAAAAAATAGATAACATCCGATACGAACGAACCTCCAAAAGCCCTATTGAGCAGATTAACTTGAGGAAAATCAGACTCTAATGTTTTCCATAAATTAATCGAACTGCTACCAACAAAAAGAACATCTACTTGATTTGAGTTTTTACCAAGATCATCTGTTGCAAATTGTTCCATTTTTTCTAACCACATTGTTGCACGCTGGTATTGTGCAAACAAACTTGAATGATATAGGCTGAATATGATAAGAAGCAAAAGGAGTGAAATTCTTTTCATTTGTGTGTTTTATTCTTAATAAATTAAATAACTATTATTTTTGCTTTATTATTTGTACTAATTTGAGTACTTTTGCACAAAAATATGGAAATATTTTATTTATAGCAAACATTTGCACATATTAAATCATTATATACATACGAACTAAAACACATAGAATTGAAATAGTATATTCAATCTTTTTTTGATTTAAATTAATGGATAATTTTAATAAAAACAGGCGTAACAATGAAAACTCTGACGCCGGCCGTGATGGTAGGTCTTACAATAGAAACTATAGACAGACAAACAGAGGAGGAGATAATCAACAACCACGTTATCAATCAAAAAACCAACAGGAGAGGAACAGTGACTATGATGGCAATCGCTGGAATCGTAGTGAGGACTCTTCGTATAATAGAGGTAATCGTTGGGATGATCAATCAAAACAAAGTTATGATTCCAATAGAAATAGAGGTGGAAATCAATTAAATATAAAAAAGAAAACTTACAACAAACCAAATCCTACTGATGGCGGAAAACGTGTTAGACAACGTATCACCAAAGGTGGAAACAGTAAAGTAGTTCGCTTTGACAACGACGATAGTATGCCAATAAGGAACTACAACAGGCATGAAAATTACAATCCAAACAAGAGGTTTAGCAATAAAAAACAGATCGAATTCAAACAAAACTATTTTGACCCAGAGGTGCCTATTCGTTTGAATCGATATTTAGCCAATAGTGGTGTTTGCTCAAGAAGAGAAGCTGATGAACATATTTTGGCTGGCGATATCACTGTCAATGGAGAAGTTGTAACAGAATTGGGTACTAAGGTACTTCCAACAGACAAAATAGAATTTCAAAATAAAGTTGTTTCGATTGAGCGAAAAGTATATATTTTGCTCAACAAACCCAAAGACTTTGTAACAACAGTAGAAGATACGCACGGAAGAAAAACTGTGATGGATTTGGTGAAAAATGCTTGCAACGAGCGTATTTATCCAGTTGGTAGGTTAGACAGAAACACTACAGGGGTATTATTATTTACGAATGATGGTGATTTGGCGTCTAAATTAACCCATCCACAATACAACAAAAAGAAAATTTATCACGTAAAATTATCGCATGATTTGACAGCCGAGCATTACGAAATGATAATCAACGGCATAGAATTGGGCGATACAAGAATCAAAGCCGATTCACTTGAGTTTGTCAAAGACAATTCCCTCTCAGAGATAGGCATTGAGATACATTCAGGACAAAATCGCATTGTTCGTCGTATTTTTGAATCACTTGGTTATAAAATTTTTAAATTAGATCGGGTTTATTTTGCGGGACTAACAAAAAAAGGACTATCGCGTGGTAAATATCGTTTCTTAAATGGAAAAGAGATTGCTATGTTAAAAATGGGAGCATACAACTAACAAAAACATCAAGAATATGGAAAATCAAAATCTTAAATCGAACGAAAAACAAAGCACAACTGTAGTAAAACCCAAGAACAAACATCGGGTTTTGAAATTCTTGTGGAAATACAAGTTCAGTTTTCTTTTGTTGTTGGGCTTCATCATCTATTTAGCGTGGAGCCAATTCCAACTATTCTCTATAAAAAAAGAGAAAATCGAATTGGAAAAACATTACACGGAACTACTTGACGATTTGGAAAACAAAAATTACCAACAATTGGCACAAGTTTTCTCGTGGGTCATCCGCAGTGATATGATGCGTAACAATTTGGATCAAGTGGAGCAGTATCTGCTGAAAATAACCGAAAACAGCCAAATTGAAAAAGCTTATATTGTTAATCACAACAATAGAGAAATTGTTTTATCAAACAACAACAATGAAGTGGGCTTAGAGATGAATGACGCCAATTTTCAAAACTTAAAAGAGAGTCAGTTTTTTCTGCTAAATGACCTACAAAAAAGGTTTATAACACCTATTACAGATTTCAATAAGCAAATTGGAGCTTTGGTAATTGAAATAAAATCTGAATAAATGAGTTATAAATATAAAAACATAAAGCAATGAAGCAGAAAAATTTATTTTCCTTAGTTTTTTTACTTCTCTTTATCTCACTATTCACAAGCTGTAAAAAGATAAATACCAATTCATCACAAATAGATGGATTAAATATTGATAATTATCCTGTAATTGATGGTTCCACATCATCTTTGCCTCTCAACACCATTATTGCTTGCGAGCTTTTGGGTATAAAGTATGAGTGGCAAGAGACTAAAGAAACATCGACACGAAGTACATGGAGTGTTGAGCCTAAAGTAAAAGGAAATCTTAAAAAGAAATTATCTCAAGTGGTTTGGAGTTCGCAAACGCATGGTTCGCTCATCAATATAATCGACCGCAAAGCCGATTTAACCCTGTCGGCACGCAAACTCTCTGACGATGAGAGAGCTTACGCCGAGTCAAAAGGTGTTACGCTGATAGAAACGCCCATTGCTTTAGATGCTTTTGTATTTATAGTTGGTGGCAACAGTCCGGTAGAAGGTCTCACAACTCAAAATATACAAGATATTTACACAGGTAAAGTAAGAAAATGGAGCGAATTGGGAATAACTATTTATGAAGGTAATCCGGATGTAGAGATTCATGCCCTTGTTCGTAATGCCAATTCGGGAAGTCAGGAACTGATGGATGAGCTTATAATGAAAGACTTGGACTACTTTGATTTACCAACTTATGAAGAAAATTTAATTTTTACAATGGCTGGGATTATTGATGCTGTTGCGTGGAGGCCACATGCTATTGCATACACCGTCTATTATTACAACGATTTTATAATCAGACCTCATAAAGATAGTTTGAAAAAAATTGCAATTGATGGTGTTTTTCCAAACAAAGAGAGCTTGAGCAATCGCAGTTATCCATACACTACAGAGGTATATGCCGTAATTCGTAGTGATACCGACCCTTCATCTATGACTTATAAAATATATGAATGGTTACAAACAGAAAACGGTAAAAAAACCATTAGCAATAGCGGCTACATACCCACAAATTAGTTGGTAATTAATCTATTAGTCATTTAAGTTCATCGCTATTCGATAAAACTTTTTTAATAAAACAAATAACAAAGGGCTGAATTTAGAGAATGGATTCAGCCCTTTTTATGGTTATTGGGGAATAATTCAATTTGCAAGTTATGTACTTTAAGGGATATTACTGGTTACCTACTAGGTATATCAACGAAATA
>CAYFRA010000009.1:0-38195 GCA_964345395.1 uncultured Paludibacter sp.
GGAACAAATTGCGCAAAGTTCGACGATATTTGAAGTGAAGGATGGTGAGATAAATGTTGTATAAACAAGAAAATTAGATCTTAAGAATAAAAGTCGATTTATGTAAATAAAAAAATACCGATACTCCAATTGAGTCTCGGTATTTTTAATTTCTCAGTAACCCTACATACAAAGTGTAGAGTACAAATAAAGTCAAACAAGTAGTGATGAATTAGAACTTATGACGGCCTTCATCAGCAACTGTAAGTTTGGCTCTACCTTTTGCGCGACGTGATGCTAAAACTCTGCGGCCATTAGCAGTAGCCATTCTTGCGCGAAAACCGTGTTTATTCCTTCTTTTTCTATTTGAAGGTTGAAATGTTCTTTTCATTGCTATATAGTCTTATTTTTGATTATTATTTTTTCGGACTGCAAAGATACTAAATCATCATATAAAAAACAAACTATTCTAATCATTTTTTACGATAATCTATCTTTATTCTTCTCTTTTCTTGTAGATTGAAAAATCTTGCTATCAATTGTCGGCAATTAAATGTTCATTCCACCACATACGCTGATGGTTTGCCCCGTGATATAGCTTGACAATTCTGAAGCTAAAAACAGACAAACATTGGCAACATCTTCAGCTTGTCCGGCACGTCGTAGCGGAATTGTCTTAGCCCATTCTGCACGCTGTTCTTCGGATAATGCTTGTGTCATATCGGTTTCGATAAATCCTGGAGCTACTACATTTGAACGAACTCCACGAGAGCCAAGCTCTTTAGCTATCGACATAGATAAACCCACCATTCCAGCTTTAGATGCAGCGTAGTTGGCTTGACCAGCATTGCCTCCCACCCCAACAATCGAGCTCATATTGATAATCGAACCTGATTTTTGACGCATCATTACAGGCGTACAAGCGTGCACAAAGTTAAATGCAGATTTCAGATTGACATTGATTACATCGTCCCATTGTTCTTCGGTCATACGCATCATCAAACCATCTTTTGTTATACCGGCATTATTTACCAAAATATCTATTCTACCAAATTCGGCAACTACATCTTTAACCAATTCGTGCGTATCTTCAAAAATTGCAGCATTAGAGACGTAAGCTTTCACTTTCACACCTAAATCTGCAATCTCCTGCTCAGTAGCTTTGCCTATTTCACTTTCGCGTGAATATGTAAATGCGATATTGCACCCTTCCTCGGCAAATTTCAACGCTATGGCTTTACCAATACCGCGTGATGCACCTGTTATTAATGCTGTTTTTCCTTCAAGTTGTTTCATAGGAATTTAATTTTATCATTTAAAAACTTTGCAAAGATATGTAATTTTGTCCAATAATATGGCTTATTCAATATCAACTCAGATGTTTTATATCAAGAGCATCTAAAGTATATCCGTGTATATCAACAACTAACGCACCAGAATTGTTGTAGTAAAATTTAGATTTTTCGTATTCTCACACCACGTGTAAAATGCTCAGAACCTTTTTCGATAATTAAATCTGCTCTAAATCTTGTTGGTAAGATATTTTCTATCAAGTTAGGCAAATTTATATCGTCCCAAATTTGATTAGCAAGCTTTAATAACTCTTCATTAGATAATTTAGAAAAACGATGAAAATAGGAGTCTTTGTCTGAAAATGCTGTATCTTTGAGTGTTAAAAAACGATTGACATACCAGTCGCGTAAATCTTTTTCATTGGCATCAACATATATTTTGAAGTCGAAAAAATCAGAAACAAACACACGACGTTTACGTTCTCGACGGTTGGTCTGTACTTGCAACACATTTACACCTTCAACAATCAAAATATCGGGCAAGTCAATGGTTTCAAAACTACCGGGAACAATATCATAGAGCAAGTGAGAATAGATAGGGACTTTTAATCTCTTCTTTCCCGATTTCACAGCCGAAAGAAAAGAAATAATACCCTTTGCATCATAACTTTCAGGAAAACCCTTTCTATTCATAATTCCTTTTTCCTCCAAAATGGCATTGGGATACAAAAAACCGTCGGTAGTAATCAAGGCTACTTTGGGTTTGTTGGGGGTCATCGAAAGTAATTTTTGCAAAATACGAGCAGTGGTACTTTTTCCTACTGCCACACTACCTGCAACTCCTATTACATAAGGTATTCGCTGACTTTTATTTTTAAAAAACTCATCAAACTCTGTATGCAAATGATGATAATGGGTAAGATGAATTTGCAATAGCCGAATCATTGGCATATAGATGTCCTCCAACTCTTCTATGGTCAAAGGTTCGTTAAGCCCTTTCAAAGCAGTCAAATCAACACCGTGCACTGGAAACATAGGATGCTCTTCGAGAAGCTTCCACTCTTCTCGCGTAAATGCACGAAAAGGAGAAAAATTTGAATCGTAAGTTGGTACTTTCATACTTTTCATTCTGGTATATTATTCAAACAAAGATAGAGGTTTTATTTTAGAATAATCAATTTTATTATCGTTAGTTTGTTTTTTGCGAATGGGAGAATAAATATAAGTGCAAATTATATTAGGTTTTAGATGAATATCAGATAATATCTGCATTTTTAAGAACATTTATTATTAAATCTTTAATGTTAAAAAAGCAACGTTTTTGATCTTCCATTTTCCTCTTCGTTCTGTTGCTGTACAAACATATCCTCCATAAGTATCTATGATAATATCCATTGTTTTCCTTTCAAATACGGCTCTTCAACCTCTTTTGAAATGAAGCTGCTTCTAATGGTTTTAAGCAACTTGTTTTTACCAAAACTCTTATCTATAACCTGGACACTTATTCTCCCACTTGAGTTCTTTTTCTTACTTACTTACACATAATAAAGTAAATATTGAACTTTACACTCATTTACAAATAAATCATCATAAAAAACATTCATTAAATGATATATATAAAAAAGAGATTGTTTTGAATGAACAATCTCTTTTATTTTTTATCTCTATAAACAATTTAATTTACTTCATCATCGTAGTAATGCATATATTGTTTTGCTTCGCGTTTTCGTCCATAGTAGCCATAACCATAATTATAACCATAACCCTTGCTGTATTTACCATACACTGCGTTATCAAAATCAACATCATTCAACACCACATAGAAGTTTTCTAAATTATCAGAAATCAGCTGATTATTAAGGCTCTTGAAGTTCGATTTATTTGTTTTATTACTTCTAGCAAGTAATAAAGTAACATCAACCTGAGATGACAAAGCATAAGCATCAGCAACTAAACCAATGGGGCTGGTGTCAATGATAATATAAGTATATCTTGTTTTAAGTTCGAGAATAAGCTGTTTTAATTTATCTGAACGTATAAACTCTCCCGGGTTTGGAGGAATACTACCTGCAGGCAACACATCGAAGTTGTATCTTTCATCGCCCGTAATAATCAGCTCATCTAAAGTATATTCACCAAGTAGGTAGTCTGTTACACCTTCACCCTTATCGATGTTTAATCTTTCGTGAATATTTGGTTTTCGAATATCCATATCCACCAAAAGTGTTTTTTGACCACTCATAGCATAGGTGCCCGCTAAATTGATACTAAAGAATGTTTTACCATCACCAGACTCTGCCGATGTTGTCATAACAACAATATCTTTTTTTCTTTGAACAATAAATTCAATCCTTGTTCGAATAACCCTAAATATCTCCGCAAAAGAGGATTTTGGTCTTGTTACAGCCAATATCGGATCTTTCGATTTTGTTTTCTTTACTGTACCTATTAATTGATATTTTGTTGATTTTTCAATATCACGAGCATCTCGAATAGTTGAATTGAAAAGTTCTTTCAAAACAACAAACAATATTGGAATTAGCAATCCTAACAATACATAAGTCGATAGAGTTTTGGATTTGGCACCTCCGTTTGTAAGTGCCACAATTCTTGCTCTGTCCAATACAAAGTTATCGGGGCTATTTGATGCTTTTTGTATCGCTGCTTCAGCTTTTTTCTGTAAAAAGAAAGAATAATAATTATCATCAACACGATATTTTCTCTCAATACCAATCAGTTGCATCTCTTTTACTGGTAAAGTGTTGATTTCTCTATCCACATTTGCCAATTTCCCTTTCAAATCACTTCTTTCGATATTCATTGATGCTCTGATGTTTTTAATTACTTCATTGATAGAGTTTTTCAAACTTTCAATATCGCGCTCATATCGTGCATACAACGGGTTTTTCTCATTTGTTTCACTTTTTTTGGTCAATACTTCATTAAATTGTTGTACAAGACTCATCAGCATAGGTTCATTTAATCCTAAGCTTGAAGGTGCTACAATGCTTCCTGACTCAATGTTAGTTTGGAGATAATTTGAAAGATAATTCAGATAAGTTTCTCTCAACTGTAATTGTGATAACTGATCATCATACTGCGATGCTTTACCCAGAACCTTAGAAGAGTGGCTTGATAAATCAACAATCTGATTACTTCTTCTAAAGTTGGTCATAGCACCTTCAGATACTGATAATGACTTGGAAACAGTATCTAATTGGTGGTCAATAAAATCTATCGTTTTAGAAGCAGCATCATTTTTTCTCTCTAAATTTTCCGAAATAAACACATCTGAAAGCATATTAATGAAGTCAATATCCCTATTTGGAGCTTGGCTCGATAAAGAGATAGCAAGAATTGATGAGCCTTCTGAAACAAAAGATGATTGCAACCTACCCATAAATTCTGAGATAAGTGACTCTTTTGATCTCAGACGGAAATATAAATTACGGCTCGAAATTGGATTGTTAGTTCTGCTCACAGTCATAAAAAACAAATTATGCTGAAGTGGGATGCCTAAACGCCCTTCGATCTTTAGATTTTTATCAAATTTTCCATCCTCATCGCTTATCACATAAGTACCATCGGGCTTTAAGTCTATCTTAAATAACACTCCATAAGCACGGGGATCAATATATTCAGTTTCGACTATGAAAGGAGTTGCGTTGTAAAGTGTACGAGTTTTAAAGTTACCTTTCGAAACATAATCTACTTCTAATAAAGGAATACTATCTACAACGCGGCTAATTAAGTCATAAGAAGTGAGCATAATTACCTGATTCTCAATATTCCTAAAACCAGATTGAACCCCAAAGCCTTGCATAAATGCTAATTGTCCGCTTGATCCACGCCCCTCTTCAAGAATGATGGTACCTGTAGATTTGTAGTTTTCAATCCAAGTTCTATTCTTTAGGTAAGCTAATCCTATAGCAATACCCACGAAAATTACAAACAAATACCAGTAATGTAGAAAAAGCATTAACCATTCCATCAAATTAAAATTTGACTCTTCATTTTCGTCAAATCTTTGGGTATAAATTTTGCTATCGTCCATAATTATCAATTAAATATAGTTGTTTCTTACAATTTGTTTTTGAGTTTGTTATCTATTGGGATTAATCAGCGTGATATAATAAACCGTAGTGAAGAAGGAAATAGAAGAGCTTATTAAGCCCAAGAGCGACCCGTAATTGTTCACTTTATAAAAACTTGAAGCATCTCGCTGAACATATATAATATCGTTCGGATAAATATAGTAGTATTTCGAGTTAATCACTGAATTTGGTCTTATATCAAATTCAAGTATTTCAGGAGTCCCCTCTCGTTCTCTAATAATTTTCACATGTTTACGATCACCCGTTAGTGCTATTTCGCCAGATTGTGCCAAAGCTTGATAAATGCTCATTTTTTCTTTATAAACAGGGAAAACACCCGTTCCAGCATCTCCAACAACAGTATAATGCTTATTGGCTAATGTGAGTTTCACGTCTGCATCAGGCACAATTTGTACAAATCTTTTCTGAATTATTTGAGATGCTTCAAATAGAGTTTTCCCCACTACATATACAGAATCGATAAAGGGAATATCTATTGTGCCATCAGGATAAACTCGGTAGGTAATTGAATTGCGTTGACTACCTGACGAACTTCCTGCATTGATAATATTAATAAAATCTTCGTCTGTACTTGTTACTCTAAACAACAACTCATCATTCACTGCAATTCGATAGTCGCTATAATCAACAGTTTCATATTGCGGCAATGACCTTGATTCTTGTAAAAAGGTTTTATCCTTTTGGGTATAACAAGAGCTCAAAAGAGTAATAATAAGGAAAGAGAATAAAAACCTTACTTTATATTTTTTGATTCTTTTCATATCTTTTAATCAATAATTTCGAGGTTATTATCATCACCTGAAGGTTTGTTAGCTACAGGTTTTGTTAGATTATAAATAAGCATACCAAAAGATACTGTCGAGAAAAATGTAGAAAAGACATTACCAACATTAGTTACTGAAAAAAACTGTGTCCTTACTTCCTGAACATAAATTACATCATTAGGCTGAATATAATAAAACTCGGAATTTATAATGTCTTTACTTCTTATATCAAAAACTTTAATCTGATGTCCTGAAGGAGTTTCTCTTAAAATTTTTATCACCTGTCTGTCGCTGGTCATTGCTAAATCACCTGCCATAGCTACAGCTTGAAAAATATTCATTTTTTCACGGAGTATTGGATATTTTCCATTTACTTTCCCACCAATCACACTAAAATATCTACCTACTGTACGTAAGTTCACAGCACACTCATCTATCATCACTGATTGTATTGACTCTTGAATCAGCTTTTGGGCATCACGAACATATAAACCGGATATTTTAACATCACCAATCATTGGTAAACTAATGGTTCCCTCTTCTGTTATCGTATAAGTATATAAATCTGATTGGTCTGAAGTACCGCTCATCATCATAGACATTTGGTTCATATTGCCATTAAAAAGCGTATTAATATTCTTATCTGGAGAATAAACACTAATAAAAACCTTGTCGTATGGGGCTAATACATACTCCTGATATCCTATTCCAGCATCATATGATGGCACACTACCTTTAGGTTCTTGCAAGTAGTTGATGTTCTTTGATGTAATACAAGAACTAAAAACTACTGTCAATAAAGAAAAATAGAGCAGTTTAAAGCTTTTTTTATTTATCGAAAGGCACATTTCTAATTAAGTTAAAGTTAAAATCTATTGACTTGCAAAGATAGAGATAATTATAGATATTTCAATCATCAATTTAATATATATTTGAAATTGATATATTTATTACTAAATAATAGCTCAATTCGTCATTGCTGATATGTGTGGTGCACTTACTTATAGATGGATACCAATTATCCAATATACCAATGCTGCTACGGCTACACTAACAGGTATAGTAATAACCCAAGCTATTAAAAGTTTTTGGGTTACTCCCCATCTTACTGCCGACAATCTTTTTAATGCACCTACCCCAACTACCGAACCTGTAACCACGTGAGTGGTACTCACAGGCACATGAAAGGTAGTTACAAAGAACAAGGTCAATGCACTCGAAAACTGAGCTGTAAAACCTTCTACTGGTGTGATTTTAGTAATACTGCTACCCATAGTTTTGATAATCTTCCATCCACCAGATAATGTTCCAAGTGCAATAAAGCTAAAGCAAGCAAGTGGCACCCAATTGTGAATATTATCTATGCTATCCAAATAGAGCCAAGCTGGCACATTGGGATTAGCAGCAGAGTAGGTAATTAATGCTGCAGCAATAATTCCCATTACTTTTTGAGAGTCATTCAAGCCTTGACCCAAAGCCAATAAGCCCGAAGATCCTAATTGCATTTTCTTAAACCACGAAGTAGCTTTACTTGGATGAGCTTTTCTGGCAAAGAAGTGAGTCAGTGAAGAGATCAAAATCCCTGAAATCATACCAATTAATGGAGCTATAAATATAAAAATTGAGATAAGAACAATGGTTGAAGTATTAACTGAATAAAACCCATGAGCAGCTATTGCTTACCCTGCAAATGCACCTATCAAAGCGTGAGAGGAAGAGGAAGGAATGCCAAACCACCACGTCAAAAGATTCCAAAAAATTGCACCTAATAAACCCGAAAAAATAATTGGAAGTGTTACAAACTCAGCAAATACAGTTTTTGATACCGTATCTGCAATACCAAACTCGCCAATAATATATTTGGCTACGAAAAAAGCCATAAAATTAAAAAAAGCAGCCCATATTACAGCCTGAAGAGGTGTAAGTACTTTGGATGAAACAACTGTTGCTATAGAATTAGCAGCATCGTGAAAGCCATTGATATAATCAAATAAGAGCGAGAGTACAATAATAGAAATTAATAAACCCATCGTGAACTATTTAATAAATAAAAAAAGATAAACTTATGATTCATATTAGAAAAAAAGATGTAGTTTTTTATTTTTCCATTTAGGCGTATTTCACAATTATCGTTTTGATAATTTTTCCAACTGATTCAGCTGCATCCGTTGCCTTTTCAAGCTCATACATAATCTCTTTTTCCTTTATCACTTCTATTGCATCTTTTTCGCTTTTGAATAGATTAATTAGAAAATGCTCATAAATATCATCAGCTTTATTTTCAATCACATGCAGTTGATAACAGTATTCTTTGATATAATCAACTCGCTGTTTTAGCACGTGTAACTCTTCTATCGATTTTTTTACGTATATCGCACTGTCTTTTATGCTCTTTGCCAAGTCTAAAGCTGAAGCTGGCATCTGTTTAGGTCGATATAAATATATCCTTTTGGCAGCACTATTCACATAGTCATTCACATCATCTAAAGTTGATGATAGCTCGTTAATATCTTCTCTATCGAAAGGTGTAATGAACGTAATATTCAACTCATCAAAAATTTGATTGGATATACGATCTCCTTCTCTTTCAATATTTTTAATTTTTTTATAATACGATTCTGCCGTTTCTGGATCATAGTTTTGAACAAACTCTATCATCTTGTCTGAAATTTGAATTATCACATCAGACAATGCAGACAAAAGTGGAAAAAACTTTGGTTCTTTCGGCATTAATTTACTTAAAATAGATGCTACCATTTAATTTGATTCTTTAAGTGTCTAATTTATAAAATGAATATATTATTTTGTAGAATTAATATCTACATATATAGAAATAAAGATTGATTAATAATTTATGATTATAGCAATAAAAATATCAATCTTAATAAAATTAAAGTGTGAGTATTTAGGAGTAGATTTTTGATTATAAAAAAAGGGAGACGTGTTATTTATACAATAAACTTCCGCCTCCCTCATACGCTCAAATTATACCTTTGGTATTTTTATTCTTGATTAAGAGTAACTCGCTTAAATGCAGTAGCTGTTAGATTATTCTCTTTCAAATAGTTGGCAACACTCATTTTTCCATCTTTAATGAAAGCTTGCTCTAACAATGTTGATTCTTGAAAGAATTTATTCAATCTACCTTCTGCAATACGATCCAACATATTTTCTGGTTTTCCCTCTTGACGAGCTTTTTCACGCCCTACCTCCAATTCAGTATCAATTACTTTTTGTGGCACAGAGTTTCTATCTAAAGAAACTGGGTTCATTGCTGCCACCTGCATTGCTACATCGCGAGCTACTTGTAAGTCAGCATTTTCTTCTTCAAAAGAAACCAAAGATGCCAACATATTACCTGGGTGAATATATGCTATAGTCGTACCACCTTTTACAAACTCATAATAGTCTAACTCCATCTTTTCGCCTGTAATTCCTGAGCGATCTGTTACCAATTCTTCAATTGAACGTCCTTCTAATTGTAGGGCTTTTAGAGCTTCCAATGTTTCTGGTTTTGACTCCATAGCCACGTCAAGAATTGATTGAGTTAAAGCGATAAAATCAGCGTTCTTAGCTACGAAGTCTGTCTCACATTTCAATGCTAAAACAGCTGCAAAGCCATTCTCAGATTTTGCCAAAACACAACCTTCTGATGCTTCGCGATCACTACGTTTTGCTGCAATTGCTTGTCCTTTTTTACGAATAATTTCAACTGCTTTATCAAAATCGCCCTCAGCTTCGGTCAATGCATTTTTACAATCCATCATACCTGCACCTGTCATCTTGCGCAATTTTGAAATATCTGCCATTGTTACTGCCATAATTCTAAAATCTATATTTTTATCTCTTCTATTTACCTAATTTGATAATAGAAAAATTGTTTTGTTAATAATCTAATGAGTTTATTTAATTAAGACCAACTCAAAGTCTATTACTCTGTATCTTCTTGCTTTTTATCAGAAGCATCATCATTATCTTTTGCTTCTGCATTTGATTTAGCACGTTTTGATACGCGAGATTTTTTCTCTTTTACCTTTGGACCTTCTGCTACTTCCGTATCAGCTTTTTCAATTTTTCTCTCTTCCAATCCTTCTTGGATTGCAGCACAAATAGCAGCAGTAATTACTTCTACTGATTTTGTAGCATCATCATTGGCTGGAATAACAAAATCAATTCCCTCTGGATTTGAATTTGTATCAACGATACCGAAAATTGGAATACCTAATCTTTGAGCTTCTCTAACTGCAATATGCTCCTTCATCACATCCACAACAAACAATGCTGACGGAAGGCGTGTCAAATCAGCAATCGAACCTAAGTTCTTTTCTAATTTTTCACGTTGACGAGTAACCTGCAATCTTTCTCTTTTTGACATGTTTTCAAAAGTTCCATCAACAATCATTTTATCAATAGTTGACATCTTCTTAACCGCTTTACGGATTGTAGGAAAGTTTGTTAACATACCACCTGCCCAACGCTCAGTGATATAAGGCATATCAACTGAGGCTGCTTTTTCTGCAACTACATCTTTGGATTGTTTTTTGGTAGAAACAAAAAGAATTTTTCGACCTGATTTAGCAATTTGTTTTGCAGCATTAGCAGCTTCTTCAATTTTTGCTACAGTTTTGTGGAGATCAATGATATGAATATCATTTTTTTCCATGAAAATATATGGAGCCATTGCTGGATTCCATTTGCGGGTTAAGTGTCCGAAGTGACAACCTGCTTCTAATAATTGTTCAAAATTTGTTCTTGACATTTTTTTGTTTATTTAATTGTTTACTTTCTTTTAAAAATTCAACTTCTGAGTAGTTATAAGCATAATTTTAAGCACTTATAAGTCCCAGTAGTTTAGATACTAAACCAATTGAGCTAAACATTTTTCAATGTTTGGCATCATTATAACACGCAATACTCTATTTTTATACAAATAGAGTATTGTGAAAAATAGTTCCAAATTAACGTTTTGAGAATTGGAATTTTTTACGTGCTCCTGGTTGTCCTGGTTTCTTGCGTTCCACTTCGCGTGGGTCACGAGTCATAAATCCTTCAGCTTTTAATGCTGATTTGTCTTCTGGATTAATTTTAACCAAAGCACGGGCTATCGCCAAACGCAAAGCCTCTGCTTGACCGTTATAACCGCCACCATCTAAATTCACTTTTATATCGTATTTTTCTACAACTCCTAAAGTGTTTAGAGGTTGTTTTACGATATATTGTAATAATGGTGATGGAAAATAATTTTCAAGTTCGCGCTTGTTGATAGTTATTTTACCACTTCCTTCACTTACATAGACGCGAGCAACTGCTGCTTTTCTTCTACCTATTGCATTTATTAATTCCATATCTTATTTAAGTGAGTTTAATTCAATTAATGTTGGTTTTTGAGCTTGTTTGTTATGGTTAGGTCCTTCAAATACATAAAGGTTTCCTAAAATTTTCTCACCTAAACGATTTTTAGGGAGCATACCCTTAACAGATTTTCTGATTAAACGGTCAGCACCTTTCGCCATCAATGTAGCTGGGGTATCCGAACGCTGTCCTCCCATATAACCTGAGTGTCGATAAATCTTGCGACTATCCCACTTGTCGCCAGTTAATTTTACTTTCTCTGCATTGATAATGATCACATTATCTCCGCAATCTACGTGAGGTGTAAAGTTTGGTTTGTGTTTTCCGCGCAAAATCTTTGCAACTTCCGAACACATTCTACCCAAAATCATATCTGTAGCATCAACTACCACCCATTCTTTCTGCACTGTGTTTTTATTGGCAGAAATCGTTTTATAACTTAATGTATCCACTTTATTAAAAATGTTTTATTTTGTTTTCACATTGTCTGATATAAACTCCAAACCAACAATCGTGAATGAGGCTAATCGGCACACGATTAAGAGTTTAACTGTAGTTTCCATCAAACGTTTCCTTTTACGGATAATAAACGGACTGCAAAAATACTCTTTTTATTTTGATTGACAAAATATTGTATCTATTTTATTCTCAAAATGTTTGAATGTTATTTTCCCGGACGCCAGCGATTAAAGAGTGATACTGTTTGTGGGAAAATACCTTTTTGTGAATCTCGTATATCTTCGACTACAAAAAACGCATTGAGATCGTGTTCTCGTATAATACTTTCAACCTCTTTTCGTTTTTTCCGAGTTACTACAATTTCCACAACATCTACCCTACCCAATGAGCCTTCGCCTTGTATCATTGTTCCGCCAAAGTTATTTTCGCTCAATTTTTTTATCATATCTACTCCATTTTCTTTAGTAAATACCCGATAAAGCAATATTCCGAAAGCCAATTTGTTTTCAATATACATACCGATATAAGTTCCGGCTGCATATCCTCCCGCATAAGCTAAGTAGGCTACAACATCATTGGCGCGAGATAAGATTTGTGAAATAATAACTACCCAAATGAATATTTCAAAAAAACCTATCACAGGTGCTACTGTTCTTTTTCCTTTCGAAACAAAAATTATTCTCAATGTTCCTAAGGTTACGTCAGTTATTCGCCCAAAAAATATAATAATGGGCAGTAGATAGGGGTATGTATCAATAAAATCAAACATATATTTTTTATTTAATAATTTTTATTTAAAATAATCAATCAAACCAATCATCAGGAAAATTGACCAAATAAACTTGTTCTGTGGCACGAGTTAGTGCAGTATAGAGCCATCTGTAATACTCTACGTTTATTTGATCATCAGGCAAATAGCCATGGTCTATAAAAACTTTTTTCCACTGCCCACCCTGAGCTTTATGACAGGTTACGGCATAAGCAAATTTCACTTGGAGTGAATTAAAAAACTCGCTTTCTAACACTTTTCGAGCAAGATGTCGCTTGTTTTTTATCTCGGGATAATCTTCTGAAACAGCTTGAAAAAGTTCATTTGTCATTTGGTTCATTTGCGATGGGCTTTCCGATTGCAAACTATTCAACCACACCCGTGCATCTATTTCCCAAGCATAATCGAGCGAACGTAAACTCAAATCAGCAAACTGATAACCATACATTTCATAATGTTTCCCAATTCGCATTACCTCCAGCACATCACCATTGGCAATAAAATCGATCTCTTCGTAATTTTTATTCCAAAAATAATTGTTGCGCGTAACCATCAACAAATCACCATTTGTAAGTTGCTCTTCTTTCATCATCACCCTTGCTCTGACACCATCGTTATACATATTTGCTCTTTTGTTTGAGCGTGTTACCACGATAGTATCTTCAACTCCTACACCACTATAAGCATCATCAATGGCATCAATCAAATCCATTCCACTCAAACGCTCGATATCAGTAAATTGTTTAATGTCAAAAAGGGGATGCGTATTGGTTTTTTCTTCACTTATTTGATTGCGAAGCAGTGTAGCTTGATGCAATATACCACTTTCGGTGGCTTGCCTCACCACCTGAGTAAGTTCGTATTTCATTAATTCTAAGCCATTAAGCTTAAGGTATTCGGGTTGCAAAGCTGGGCTTATTCTCTGCTCAACTGGTGGAAGTTGTGCTGTATCACCCAAAAGGAGTAAACTACAGCCTTCACCACCATACACATATTGAATCAAATCATCGAGCAAGTTACCGCTTCCAAAAAGGGAGTCGCTACCACTATTGGAAATCATAGATGCCTCATCTACAATAAAAAGCGTATTTTTGTGCAGATTGACATTGAGTTGAAAACGATAGTCTGTGATAGATTTTTGTCTATAGATTTTTTTGTGAATGGTGTAAGCTGAAATTCCCGAATAATTAGATAGCACTTTTGCTGCTCTACCTGTAGGTGCTAACAATATGGTTTTCATATTAAAAACCGAGAGCGAGCGCACCAATGCACTGACAATGGAGGTTTTTCCTGTACCAGCATAACCTTTCAGCAAAAAAGCTTTCATAGGAATGTGCGATGTGATAAACTCACCTAATAATCCCACAAGCTCGCTCTGCTGGGAGGTAGGCTGATGTGGAAATGCTTCTAATATCTGTTTGGATACAAATTCGTGTAACATGGTGCAAAGTTAGTCAAAACTATCTTATCAAAACCATTCTTACTGGCTGAACTTTCTCTATTTGAAAAGCTTTGATAAAACAATAGTTTTGCCGATATTGCTTATCTTTGCATTTTAAAAGATGAAATTTCAATAATGAAAAGTACTCAAATAGGCATTTACAATATCATAAAATCATCATTTCCAAAGTCAAACAAAACAATTCTGTGGTTACTTAAAATAATGATTCCCATCAGTTTGCTTGTTGCAATATTGCAGTATGTAGGTTTTGTTGATTACTTATCCATATACACCAAACCGCTTTTTGCTATCATCGGTTTACCGGGCGAAGCAGCAATTGTTTTCATAACCAGCATTTTTGTTCCACTATATATCCCTATTGCGATCATTGCTACACTGCCGCTGAGTATGAGAGATATCACTTTGTTGGCAGTAATGTGTCTTATCGCTCACAATTTATTTGTAGAAACTGCTGTGCAAAGCAAAACAGGATCAAAGTTTGCTATTATTTTTTTTCTAAGGATAATAATGGCTTTTGTAGCTGCATATCTGCTCAATTTTTTCTTGCCTGCTGCTGACAAAGTTATAAATATTAAAACTGAAGCAGCTCAAACTCAAAGTTTCAAAGAGATGATATTGGCTTGGTTGGTATCTTCTTTGTGGCTTATTTTCAAAATTACTTTGATAATTTATAGTTTAATGGCATTGCAGTCTATTATGAAAGCATACAGGTGGTTAGACTGGTTATCAAATTTATTTGCCCCATTGATGAAAGTGATGGGTTTGCCCAAAAACACCAGTTTTTTATGGATTGTAGCCCACACTTTGGGTTTGGCTTATGGCTCGGCAGTGATGATTGAAGAGTCGGAAACTGGTAGAATCACTCGATATGAAGCAAATCTACTCAACTACCATATCGCTATCAATCACTCAACCTTGGAAGATACAATGCTGTTTGTGGCTATTGGAGTGCCTTTTTTATGGATGGCTATACCTCGTTTTATTTTATCTATTATTTTGGTTTGGTCTATTAGGCTTATTTATTTGTTGAAATAAATTTACTCTTTCTCACTAATTGCTATTGAATCATTTTCAATATTATCCATTTCATCTTCTATCTTTATCTGTTCTTTCAAATTTTCTATATACTGCAACAGTGTATTGTAGGCATTTGCCACATCGGTTTTAAGGTTATCCCAATCCTCAGAAGTAGATTTTTTGAGAGCCTCAACACTGTTTTTATAACCCTCTCTTGAATTTTCAATTTCTACAATAAAATCATCATATGAACCAACCGCATCATCATCTGTTTTATATTTATAAAGCTTCAGTAGATCTTTTAACTCTTCGATTTTTTGATCAAATTTTTTCAATTCTTTATTTGCATCAAGCATAATTTCATCTTTATACTTAAAAGTATAAACATCGTAATCTTTTAAAAAGGGCAACTCTTCTACTATTACGATTGAGTCGTTGTTTATGGGCTCTTCTCGCTCTTTATTTGATTTACATGAAAATATAAAGAACAGAAAAAAGCAACTCATTAGTAGTAAAACTCTATTATTTATTGATTTCATATATGGTATTATTTTAGTAAAATGATTACAGATTTACATTTATCAACAAAAATAACATATTTTCTAACACACAGCAAACTATTTAACATTTAATTTATATTTGTTTCTCATTATTTTATTTCAAATATGATAAAAAAGGCTACATTTGTAAAATAAAAACAATGAAATTATGAAGAAAGTTGCATATTTATTCGCCCTAAGTATTTTACTTATTAATTGTACTCCTAAAAAGTGGGTACTAACCGATTCATCCTCTATTGCAATCCCTATTGATAGTTCGCTTGACGCTATTGCCGATAAAGAGATGCAAAACTTTATTGCACCTATCAAAGAGACAATCGACAAAGATATGAATCAGGTAATTGGATATGCTACTGAAGATATGGAACGAGGCAAACCTGAAGGACTTTTATCTAATTGGAGTGCAGATGTTTATTTGCAAGCTGCTAACGACTTTAGTGATGAACCTGTTGATATGGCTGTGGTGAATCTTGGAGGATTGCGAACCCCCATTTTGAAGGGAGATATACGCATCGGTGATATTTTCAGATTGATGCCTTTTGAAAATGAGTTGGTTATTTTGTGGTTAAAAGGTTCGGATATCAAAGAGCTATTGAACATTTTTGCATCAGAAGGCGGACAAGCAGTTGCAGGTATTCAAATGGATATCAAAAATAAAGAAGCTGTAAATTGCACCATACAAGGCAAAGAAATTGATGATAATAAATTATATACCGTAGCTACCAATGATTATTTGGCGGGTGGAAATGACCGAATGCTCCCACTCCTAAAAGCAGAAAAACGCCTCAACACAGATCTAAAATTAAGAAATATATTATTAGAATCTGTCATCCGCTCGACTAAAGAAGGGAAAAACATAGAATCTAAATTGGATGGTAGGATTAGAGATATTGAATAATTTCTAATCCTCTTCTGGCTTTTGAATTACGCCAATGCTTTTTCGTCCATCCACTTTTACAACAACAGGATTGCTAAACCTTACGTGTCTAACATACTCTGACTCGTAGATGGCATCTTGTGCATCCAAGAAATTCAAATCATAGAAACCATCATCGATAAAAGGGTTGATTGTGAAGTAAGAGACTCCAAATGATGTTAAGTTTTGGAAAAAGTGAGTACCTTGACTTGGATCAATTCGATAGTTACTCAACCCACTCTCAACAATTACACGAGCTTGGCTTATATTTGGCCATTTGACCGGAATGCCCAACCAAACATCGCTTGAGCCCCAACGCCCTGGACCAATCAAAGCATAATATCGCGACTGCTCAAGCATCAACTGATTTAATTTTTCAATTTCATACATAATCAGCTGATTGTTGGACGCATCAAAAGATTTCGGTTTTACATAAATAATATCGTAAATATCATTGATAACGCCGTGTCCTAAAGCACTATTACAAGAGATAATCACATCCTCTTTCGGGATTGCACCCACATCCTCGTGGATCATCTCTTTGCTATCAACGATCGGTCTTATTTGCAATAAATTAAAGCTGTGATTCTCTTCAGAGTTATAACTCAGATTAACAGCAAATTCAATTTCAATCGGTCTGCCCATTTCGCGATGGGCTATATTTAATACATTTTTCAATATCTCTGCCAAAGGCATCACATCATGTTGTAGGATATTAGCAAAAGTAATCACTCGCCTACCCTTTTCAAATAGATTATCATTGATACGTTGATCGTCCCGACTATATGTAGATGCTATATAACGCAATGAACCATCAATATCTGCATCTTGAACATCAATCTTCAAAAGATTAAAACCATCATCAACTTGCGGAGTAAAATTTGGATTTGAGCAGTCTAAGGCATTGAAATAAGATTGAGTATTTCTGAGCGCCAAATCCACAGTACTTATCTGCAAAACATTTTTTGGGTGTGAAGGCGAAAACCTTAAAGATGTACCTCCATCAACAATATATTTGCCTAAACCCAAAGCAATGTTGACAATCCCCTCCTCCGCTCGCTCAGCACCGATTGGGTAAAAATTGAGCGACCTTGCCACACCTGAAAAAGATGGATAAAATCGATTGTTGTAATACTTACCAACAGTTTCCTGAATTACAACTGCCATTTTTTCCTCATCAATTACATTTTTAGTTGCTTTCAGATAGGATTTACTATCTTTATAAAAAACAGAAGCATATACAGCTTTTATTGCATCATTCAACATCTTCAACATATTGCTTTTGTCCTTGCCGTCATAAGGCACCATATAGGTAGAGTAAATCCCAGCAAATGGCTGATAATGTGAATCTTCTAACAAACTCGACGATCTTATGGCAAGTGGTTGGTGAATTGTATCTACAAACTTCTCCAAATCATCTTTGAGAGATTTCGGAAGTTTAGCTTGGATAAAACTGCTCAAAATCTGTTTGTCGTCAATATCTGATAAAGCTGTAGGATACAAATTATTTTCTTCCATAAACTGTGTGAAAATATCAGTAGCTATAACAACTGTTCGAGGAATGGTTATTTCTGTGTTTTTATAATTATTAGACTCTATATTCGATTTAAGCATTGAATCTACAAATGCCAAACCACGCCCTTTGCCACCCAATGATCCATTACCAATTCGAGCAAAATTCGAGTATTTATCAAAACGATTTTTATCAAAAACAGCAACAACACCCCGGTTTTTTATTCGTCTGTATGATACGATTGAGTTAAATATCAACTGCTTAACTTCATCCATCATATCTTTCGTCTTGACATCAATTTTTATATTTTCTAAAAACTCAGCCAAAGGAAACATAGCACGCGAATAGAGCCATCTTGAAATTTCATCTTTTGAAGTGTGATAATAAAGAGTTTCATTGTCAACATCAAATATCTTATCTTGCAAATCATGCAAACTTCTGACCCTCAAAATTTCATCTTGAGATTTGGGATTTCTAAAAACAAAATCTCCAAATCCAAATTTATTGGTAATCAAATCACGGAGCTCCAACATGGGGTTATTGGATAGTTTATAGACAAAATCGGCATCATATGATGATACCAATGTGCGATTAACATCTTCGGTAGATTGCACAATTAGTGGTATGTTTTTATCAAACTCTCTGATTGTTTTGCACAATTCGATACCTGCAGTTTTACATCTCTTTCCTTCTTTGTCATACGTTACATCCGTAATTACCCCCAACATATTTTTTCGATAATTATCAAATATTTCTATCGCCTCTTCATAATTACGAGCCATCAATATTTTTGGTCTGCCACGCATTCTCAACATCTGCTCATGCTCATTGAGCGCTTCTGACATAAATGTGCGGCTTTGCTGAAAAACATATTTATACAGATGCGGCAATAGCGATGAGTAATATCTTACCGAATCTTCAACAAACATAATCACCTGAACACCAACAGATTCTACATCTTCTGCAACATTCATTTCATCTTCAATCAACTTGATAATAGCTAAGAAAATATCCGAATTGCCTAACCAACTAAAAACATAATCAATGGCACTCAAATCCTCTTTAGCCATTCTTATCGAAATTTGCCTCGAAAAAGGGGTAAGTAACACAATAGGAATATCGTTATACTCTTTTTTTACCTGCTTTGCCCATTCAAAAGGATCGATACTATCACCGCTTGGCATCGAAATTATCAATTCAAAAGTGTGTACTTCTAAAGCTTTGTTGGCCTCCTCTTCAGAGGAAACTAAAGTAAAACGAGGTGGATATCTCAAGTTGAGAGATGTATATTCATTAAAAATTTGCTCATCCACCCTGCCATCTTCTTCCAAAGCAAAGGCATCATATTTACTTGCATAAAGCAACACATTATATACGCGATGACGCATCAAACTTGCAAATGATGTGTCTTTGAAATAGAGCTTTTTTAGTGAACCTGTTTTCATGTTTAATAATCTTTTCTGAATATTGAGCAATGTTTATGAAACAAACACAAACATACAAACTTATGTTTAGATTTATTTGATAAAAAGGATTTAAAATAAAAAAACTTTACTACCACAAAATAATGTGTTAGTAAAGTTTTCAAAAATGTATAAAGCTATTCTAAAATTTCACTTCTGGAGCTTTTTCAGCACCTTTTTCAGCTTCAAAAGTAGGCTTCACATCGAAACCAAACAAACTTGCAATCACGTTTTTAGGAAATCTTCGAACAGTTGTGTTGTAGCTTTGAACCGACCTGTTGAACTCTTCACGTGCTACCGAAATTCTGTTTTCAGTACCTTCCAATTGAGCTTGCAGTTCCATAAAGTTTTCATTGGCTTTCAATTCAGGATATGCCTCACGGAGCAGCAACAGTCGCCCTAAAGCATTGCTCAATTCGCCTTGTGCAGCTTGAAACTCTTGAAGTTTTTCAGGAGTCAGATTAGCTGGATCAACGCTCATTTGTGTAGCTTTTGAACGTGCATTGACAACAGCTTCAAAAGTTTCTCTCTCATGACCTGCATAGCCTTTTACTGTTTCCACCAAATTGGGAATCAGGTCTGCTCGTCTTTGATATTGATTCTCTACATTTGCCCAAGATTTATTGAGTTCTTCTTGAGTTGACACCAAGCCATTGTAGCCACCAATCACCCACAATGCTAAAACTGCTAAAACAGCAATTAAAATTCCAATTTTTTTCATATTTCTTTTGTTATTAAAATTACACCCTCCTCAGATTACATCAAGTTCCAAAAAGGGGTGTAAATTAAAAATAAATTAATTTTTGTTACTGATAATGCAAAAGTAATCAATAATTTGTCATTATAAGCCAGTTTTTACAAAAACTATGAATATTGCTATTTATTATTTCAAAAAAACTGCATCCTTACCAATTTCTTGATAAGGATGCCACATTATGAAAACAACAACAAGAAACATTCTACCGAATGTTCTGTTTATCTTTAAGTTTGCAACTTTCTGTTGCAATAGCTTTATATCATAATTTATTTAATCTGATATATTCAGACGCACTTAGTGCCGCTACAGTTCCATCTGCAACTGCTGTTGTAACCTGACGGAATTTTTTAACTATCGAATCACCACCTGCAAAAACACCATCAACATTGGTTTCCATATTGACAGTAGTGATGATTTCGCCACGTTCATTCAATTCAACTGCACCGCCTAACCACTCAGTATTGGGGATATAGCCAATAAAAACAAAAACACCATCTACTTTTAATTCGCTTCTCTCGCCACTTGGCAGATGCTCAATAACAACACTTTCAATCTTTTCACTGCCTTTAAATTCTCGTGGTTCGGATTCAAGAATTATCGATATCTTCGGGTTATTCTTTACCTCTTGGATGGCATGTTCGAAAGCTTGAAAATGATCAAACTGATGCACAATGGTTACTTTCGATGCAAACTTAGTCAACTCTACAGCCTCTTCGAGAGCTGAATTTCCTCCACCAACAACCACTATCTCTTTGTCTGTAAAAAACTCACCATCGCAAGTAGCACAATATGATATTCCCATACCTTTATACCTGTCTTCTCCAGGAATACCCAGAGGACGAGGTTTACCACCGGGAGTTAAAATTATGGTTTTAGCTTGAAAAACATCACCATTGTGTAATTCAACACGCTTGATTTTATCTTCTAAATGCAATTTGGCTATTTTGATGTTGTTTTTAATTTTGGCACCAAAACTTTTAGCCTGTTTACGCATTTCGCCCGCCAACTTATAACCACTTGTTGTAGGAACACCGGGATAATTGGCAATTTCATTGGTCAATACCATCTGACCACCAACAGCTCCTTCGTTCAATACAAGGGTATTCAGCTTAGCACGTGAAGTGTAGATACCCGCAGAAAGTCCTGCCGCACCTGCACCCACTATAATTACATCATACACTTCGTTGCTCATTGTTACAAACTATAAAAAATGTTCGTTAATAATCGTCTCTATCTGATCACGATCTTGAATGCTGCTTGTAGCTTTTACCATCTCACCATTTTTATAATAAACAGTGAATGGAAGTCCCATAAAACCCTCACACATAGGGGCATTACGAATAGGCTGAGCTTCAGGTGTGTCAAATGCCATTGAGTAGAATTTAACATTATCCATCTCCTCTTCCATCTCTTCCATTATATCATAAACAGGAAGACACATTGGACCCATACGCCCACAACATACCATTACATTTTCGTTTTCACTTATAAGTTTTGCTAATTCTGCTGATGTTTCAATCTCGTGAACTACCGTGTCTAATAATTTCATTTTATTTTAAATTTTATTGTTAATAATCTTGTTGTTTTTTGACTTTACAAAAGTAGTATGGCTAACAGTTATATGAAAGAGAAACAGATTGCACTATCTTTGAATAATGCTTATTTTATTCGGTAAAACAAATTATCAAATGATAATTTTTTCTATCTTAAATGCTTTTACTAACTTTACAGCCAAACATTAGTAGGCAAATTATATGAAAAAACTCTTAGATCTATTTCAGCTATCTGGTTGTTTTGCACGACTTCCGAGAGAGGAGATGGAATATTTGGATAAACATAAAACCCAAGTCAATTATTTGAAAGGTGAAGTGATCTTTAAACAAGGAGCTTTTGCACCTCATGTACTTTTTATAAATAGCGGTTATGCCATCAGCTATCTGCAAATCAACACCAACAAACGAATTAATATACAGATATTGATGCAAGGAGATTTGATGGCTTTCTCTTCCCTATTCGACAACGACACATATCTCTATTCTGCAATAGCATTGAGCGATGTAACGCTTTGTATGATTGAAAAAGATGCTTTAAGCAAAATTTTGCTAAGAAATCCGGATGTAGCTTTGCAAATTATGAAACGAACCAGTCTTGAAGAGAGTAGGTATTTAAATATCATCAATAATATATCATACAAACAGATGCGTGGAAAATTAGCAGCAGCAATTCTCTATTTAAACGAAAAGCGTTTTATGCAAAATGAGATTCAGAACTTGATTTCAAGAAAAATTGTTGCTGATTTTGCAGGGATTACGGTTGAAAGCACTGTGAAGTTTCTCAAAGAGTTTGAAAATGACAAACTAATAGAACTGAAGGGAAAAGAGATTATCATTAAAAATCGGGAAAGCATCGAATTGATCAGTAAAGTTGGATAAACTCCAATCAAGCATCAACACTCAGATAGTCTTCAACAAATCGAATCAGATCAGGCATAAAACGATGAAAGTTTTTACGAATATCATTTTCATGTTCTTTCAAAAAAGCAACACTTAATTGGGGCTGAATGGCATCCGACTTGTGATCTGCCATCAATTGCAAAGATTTCTGTAAGCCATCATAATGGGCATATCGCCCCAACTGATCATTGCGAACAAAATGGAAAATAAAGCTTTTAACTGACTTTGGCAACCAAAAGTAATGTCTCAAAACGTTGATGTAAAATCTTCGACTAAAAACTTTCAGAGATGTTTTACCTGAATATTGTTCAAAATCAGTAGCCAAAATATAATCAAAAAAGATATCGACCAAAATTCCTGAATATCGACCAAAAGTGGGTTGAAGTATCTCTACTGTTTTGATAAAATAGGGATGTGTATCCGTAAAGCTATCTATCTCTCGATGCAATAATATTCCCTTTTGGATAGTATCGGGATATTTCTTATATTGACTTCCCTTTACAAAATCACCTATAAAGTTTCCTATCTGAAGTTTAGGTTTGTTATTCGATAAAAGTATATGAGCTAAATAATTCAAAAGCAGTTATTTGATTAAAATGAATAACTCAATCCAAATTTCACACCACTATCAAGAAGCCTTTGGTGATTGTTCCAATTTGAAAATGGAATCAGTGAGTGAAATTTTAAAAACGGGTTTAGATAAAGTGCTACTCCATTGGAAAAAGGATATTGAAAACCAGCAGTGGCAAGCAAACCGACACCGCTTTGACTTGAAACAGGAGCAGTAGAATTGGTGTCGAAATCGAGCAACACCCCACCCGATAAGAAAAAATATTGATCTGCATTGTATCGAATGGCTAATGGAACTTGTATAATAGCCAAAGTACTTTCATAAGGAGCTATTTCGATTTCAGGATCAATAACAGCTGCTGATGTTTCGATATAAAACAGTGTATAATCAATTCCGACTTCAAACTCTAAATTGGAATCAATCGTTTTTAGCACTTGTAATGACAAAGCATTTGAACTTAATACATCATTAGTAGATGCACCAATCAATTTTTTTGGAAAAAACGCTCCTGCATTAAATGGAGAAAAACCAATTCCTACTTTAGTTTGAGAAAAAGAAACAGTAGAAAAAGTGATTATAACAGATAAAAAAACTAATTTTATACGATTCATAAGCTGCAATATGCAATTTTGTTGATAAGTCGATACAAAGTTACTAATTAATTATGATAAATTTTCTATAACTTTGTAGCTTATGATTTTATACCATTAAATAAAGGATATTTTATGTCAAAAGATGATGAATTGAAAGATGATCAGTATCTACCTGAAGATGCTGAATTTGCTGCTATGAATAGTGATGATATTGAGGATAGTTCTGAAACCATATCTCATTCAAAATACAGTATTCCTAAAATAACAGACGACAGTGTAACCAAACACCACCTCTCTGGTATGTATCAAACTTGGTTTTTGGACTATGCATCTTATGTCATTTTAGAGAGAGCTGTACCCAATGTTTATGATGGTTTGAAGCCCGTGCAACGCCGTATTTTGCACTCGATGAAGCGCCTTGATGATGGACGATACAATAAAGTGGCGAACATCGTAGGACACACGATGCAATTTCACCCACATGGCGATGCATCAATTGGCGATGCTTTGGTGCAATTGGGGCAAAAAGATTTATTGATAGATACACAAGGAAACTGGGGTAATATCTTGACTGGCGATGGAGCCGCAGCTCCTCGATATATCGAAGCTCGATTATCGAAATTTGCTATTGATACCGTTTTCAACCCCAAAACAACTGAATGGATAGCCACTTATGATGGCCGAAATAAAGAGCCCATAACCTTACCTGTGAAATTTCCTTTGCTTTTGGCACAAGGTGTAGAGGGTATTGCTGTTGGACTGAATTCCAAAATCCTACCTCATAACTTCAACGAATTGATAGATGCTTCAATCGCATATTTAAATGACGATGAATTTGAACTATATCCTGATTTTCAAACAGGTGGTAGCATCGATGTGAGTAGATATAACGATGGTGAGCGAGGTGGTTCAGTAAAGGTGCGAGCAAAAATTGAGAAAGTTGATAACCGAACTTTGGCTATCCGCGAACTACCATTTGGATCAGATACAACAAAGCTAATTGACAGCATTATCAAAGCCAATGATAAAGGAAAAATAAAAATCCGTAAAATTGATGACAACACTGCTCAAGAAGTTGAAATTTTAATCCATTTAGCTCCCGGCACATCTTCTGACAAGACCATTGATGCTTTATATGCTTTCACTGGATGTGAAACAAGTATTTCGCCAAACTGTTGCGTTATTCATGACAACAAACCTCGTTTTATCACGGTTAGTGAGTTGCTAAAAATCAGCACCGACTACACCAAAGACTTGCTCAAACTTGAACTTGAAATTGAACGAGACGAACTACTTGAACAGCTATTTTTCATCAGTTTAGAGCGTATATTCATCGAGAATAGAATATACAAAGACAAAGAATTTGAGGATAGCAAAAGCAAAGAAGAAGCAATTAAACATATCGATAAACGGATTGAACCATTTAAAAAAGACTTTATCCGCAAAGTAACAAATGATGACTTGCTGAAGCTCTTAGAGATAAAAATGATGCGTATTACCCGCTTTGATAGCAAAAAAGCAGACGACACCATCGTTAGTATTGAAAATAAATTGAAAGAGGTAAAGAAGCACCTTGACAATTTGATCAATTACACCATCAAATGGTTCGAGGGATTGCAAAAAAAATACGGTACGAATTACCCAAGACGTACTGAAATTCGGAGTTTTGACACCATCGTAGCTACCAAAGTGGTAGAAGCCAATGAAAAACTTTACGTCAATTACGAAGAAGGTTTTATTGGTACAGGTTTGAGAAAAGATGAATTTGTTTGTAACTGTTCGAATATAGACGACATCATTGTGTTCTTCAAAGATGGAAAATATAAAATTGTGAAAGTAGCTGATAAGCTTTTTGTAGGTAAGAACATTCTCTTTATCAACGTATTCAAAAGAAATGATAAACGCACCATTTACAACACAGTGTATCGTCATGGCAAATCAGGACCATATTATATCAAACGATTTGCAGTAACGGGCGTAACGCGCGATAGAGAGTATGATCTCACACAAGGAGAAGATGGCTCACGTGTTTTGTATTTCAGTGCCAACCCAAATGCAGAGGCCGAAGTGATACGTGTTTCTCTCAAACCAAAACCTCGTTTACGCAACCTACTTTTAGAGAGTGACTTTAGTGATATTGCTATTAGGGGGCGTCAAACAAAAGGAAATATTTTGACTAAAAATGCTGTTCAACGCATTACACTCAAACAAAAAGGAGGCTCTACCTTAGGTGGACGTGAGGTGTGGTTTGATCGCGATGTGATGCGTTTGAATTATGATAAACGTGGTGATTATCTTGGTGAATTTCATAGTGATGATTTGATTTTGGTGGTTACCGCTTCTGGTCAATACCGCACAACAAGTTTTGATCTGAGTAATCACTTTGAAACAGATATACTTTTCTTGAAGAAATTTGATCCAAATAAGGTTTGGACTATATCATTTTGGGATGCCGACCAGCAATTTTATTATCTAAAACGTTGTAATTTTGAGGCTACTGATAAACTCACCTCATTTATAGGCGAAAACGAAGATTCAAAACTAATGCTTATCTCTGGTAAAGCTTATCCGTTGATTGAAGTAGTATTTGGTGGCAACGACGAACATCGTCCAAGCTTAGAGATAGATGCAGAGGAGTTTATTGGTGTGAAGAGTTATCGTGCACGAGGCAAACGACTTTCCACTTTTGAAATAACTGAAATCAATGAGTTAGAACCATTGAATAAAGCCCCAGAAACGAATGATGAGCAGAGTGAGAATGAAGATAAAAACATTGCTCCAAAACCAGTAGATATTGAAGAAGACAACGAAGAAGATGATAATATCAAATATGAAGATGACGAGGAGGGGCAAATGTCGCTTTTTTAAGGGATAAATTGCGATGAATGACATCCATCTATGACATTATTGATTTTTCAATGAAGCATAGATGGCTGTTGCAGCTCTTTGGGCTGCATCCATTCTCCCCAACTCATTTTGAATTGCTGTATAATCATCCAGCATTTGTTGTCGGTAGTGCTTGTTGTTCAACAACTCATCGAGCTCATTTATTAAGTTTTCTCTATTGAAATGGTGACCTAACAACTCCTTGACTACCTCTTTTTGAGCTAATATATTTACCAAAGAGATAAACTTAGTTTTGATAATATAAGGTTTTATTTTCAAAAGTAACTTGCTGAAAGGGACATGATAAACTACCAACTGAGGAGTTTTTATTAAAGCTGTTTCTAATGTAGCAGTTCCAGAGTTGACAATTGCCACAGACGCATGAGAAAGCAATTCGTAAGTTTGATTAAACAACAATTTTACTCCATCCGGCATATAATCACTGTAAAACTCTGCTTCGTTACCTGGTGAACCAGCCACTACAAGCTGATATTGCTCAAACTCTTTTGCGGCATCAATCATTTTGGGAAGACAAGCAGATACCTCCTGCTTGCGACTGCCGGGCAGCAATGCAATTATATTTTTTTCGTTCAGACTGTTTTTTTGCCTAAATTCTTTGTCACCCTCGTGCTGTTTAAGGCTATTGACAATGGTATCTACTGTAGGATTACCCACATATTGCACAGCATAATTATGCTTTTGGTAAAACTCGGTTTCGAAAGGAAAAATCGTAAATACCTTATCCACATAGCGTTTAATAGACTTAATACGAAACTCCTTCCAAGCCCACAACTTGGGAGGAATATAGTAAAAAACAGGTAGTTTCAGCTGTTTTTTCACGAAACGAGCAATGCGCAAGTTAAACGATGGATAATCGATAAGGATAAGCACATCAGGCTTAAAGTCTTTGATGCTCTCTTTGGCATTATTTAGGTTTTGAATAACTTTCTTAGCATTTTTCAGAACATTCCAAAAACCCATAAAAGCCATATTTTCATAGTGCTGAATCATCTCCCCACCCTGCTCTTGCATCAAATCTCCACCAAGAAACTGAAATTGAGCCTCCCTATCCAACACTTTCAATTCTCGCATCAAGTTTGATGCATGTAAATCGCCCGAAGCTTCGCCTGCTATGATAAAATACTTCATAATTAGATTTATTATTAGAGCATAAACATCGAGCTTATCAGATAAGGAATAGCACCAACCATTATTCCAATAGCTATCTTGAAACTATCTTGCTTGTAAAAAATAAACACAGCAACTAAATTGGGAATGATGGAGAGCAACAATATTTTCCCCAACATAACACTGGGAAAAAGCCCATACACCACCTTGTAAAATGGCAAATCAACTGGATAGAAACGACCTATATAAGCCCAAACAAAAAGCGTAGGGAGTATGATACCTGGAATCAAGCCATACAAAAATCGATTATAATTCAGTTTTTTAGCCATTGCAAGTTTATCTACTATTCTTGAGCTTTGTTATCGTTACATGTCTTGCTAATCTATTCCACTTCAACCTCATCAAAATCCCAATCACTCATCACACTCAAATTATCATATGAAGTCATATCGATGGTAGTAGGAACAATAGATACATATCCACTCTTCAAAGCCCACTCGTCTGTATCTTCAGCTTCGGGCTCTGCACTTTGAAAATGACCCGTCAGCCAGAAGTAATCAAAACCATAAGGATCGGTTCTTTTTTCAAACTCTTTCACCCACATACCATCACATTGACGCACCAATTTAGTCCCTTTTATCTCTCCATTTGGAGCATTAACATTCAGGCAAACTCTATTTGGCAATCCTCTTTTCAACACCTCTTTTGTGATTTGCAATACATAAGGTTTCATTGGCTCTAAATCAGCCCTGTGTGAATGATTATCAATTGAGAAACCAATGGAGGGAACACCATGTTCTGTACCTTCAAAAGCTGCTCCCATTGTGCCTGAGTAAATCACATTGATGGTTGCATTTGAACCGTGGTTGATACCCGAAACCACCAAATCTATCTTTCGTGTAGCGATAGCTTCAAAAGCTAATTTCACACAATCTGTTGGAGTTCCAGTGCAAGCATAAACTTCCAAACCTGCTGATTTTTCTATCTGTTTATATCGTATGGGTTTGCCTGCAGTTATCGCACTCGATTGCCCCGAACGAGGTCCATCAGGTGCTACTACAATCACATCACCCAACTCTTTCATTACTTCTATTAACGCTTTGATACCTGGTGCCGTAACACCATCATCATTTGATACTAAAATATACGGTCTCATAAAAAACAATTTTTACCGCATCAACAAACTTGAAGCGATAAAAGTTAAATTATTATTATTAAAAATTTAATCTCAAAATACAGAGTAAAACTCACCATTTGTAACGCTTTACTCGATGTATTGTTGCAACAAGGAAAAGTATCCCAACTGATAAAAAGTAGATCAAATCATTTGAATCTACCACACCACGACTCATTGATTTGTAATGAGCATTTAATCCTAAATTGGATATTTGCATCGCTGTAATACCTGATGTGAAGATATTTGCTATCAAATCAAAACCATAAAGCATAAAAACAATGATCAATGCCGCAAGTATGAAAGATACTATTTGATTATTTGAAATAGATGATGCAAAAATGGAGATAGTGCCATATATTGTCGCCAACATAAACAAACCTAAATAAGAACCCCAAATTTGACCCGTATCTACATTTCCTACTGGTTGAGCTAAACAATAAACCGAAACAAAGTGTATTAAAGTAGGGATTAGTGCTATTAATATCAATAACATCCCTGCCAAATACTTAGCCAACACGATTTTGCTTTCACTGATTGGTTTGTTTGCTAATAAATCCCAAGTGTCATTTTGTTTCTCTTCGGCAAATGCTTTCATGAAAATTGCTGGTATCAAAAAAAGAAATAACCAAGGTGCAAAATAAAACATGCCATCCAAATTGGCATAACCGCTATCCAAAACATTATATAAACCGGGTATCAACCACAACATCAATGAGTTGATCAATAGGAACACGGCGATAACAATATAAGCTGTTAGCGTATTAAAAAACAAGCTCAACTCTTTTTTTACAATTGCAAACATAAATTCTTATTGCTCTTCGTTACTTTTTCCAGATTTCATCTGTCTATAAGTCTCTTCCAATGCACTTTCGTCATCTGTCATCACCAAAAGTTTATCACCCACCAATATCTCCGTATTGCCACGAGGTATAAAATAGTGATTATCACGTTTTACCATTCCGATGAGGGTATTATCAGGTATATTCAAGTCCATCAAACGAGCCCCATTGGCCAAATACTCTTCTTTTATACTTATTTCAGACATATAAGATTTGATTTCATCATCAATCTCTACATCAAAATTTTTCAACTTGTGTTTCTTTGGAGATTCTTCAGAAAGATGCAACCATTTAGCCATTAAATCGACTGTAGTACCTTGCATCAGCAATGAAGCTATAGTGATAAAAAACACAATATTAAACATCATATTGGCGTTTGGTACCTCTGCAATGAGTGGATAAGTAGCAAAGATAATGGGCACAGCACCCCGTAAACCCACCCACGAAACATAATTGCGGGCTTTCAAAGATAGTTTTCTGAATGGCAACAAACAAATATGCACCGTAATGGGACGAGACATAAACACCATAAAAAGCCCTATTATAATGCCAATACCAGCAATAGGCAAGAGCTCAGATGGATTTACTAAAAGCCCCAGAGTTAAGAACATAAAAATCTGCACCAACCAAGTCATCCCATCAAAAAATTTGAGAGAGCTCCGTTTGTGTACAAATCGACTGTTTCCGATAAACAAACCACCCAAATAGACTGCCAAGAAACCATTTCCACCTAAAAAATCAGTTATTCCAAAAATAAAGAACATCTGCGTAACCAATAAAACAGAATAAAGAGCGTCATTGTCTAAGTCTATCTTATTGATAATTCGTACAGAAAGCTTCCCTACAACATAACCAGCCACCCCACCAATCACCAACTGCTTCGTAAACATCCATAGTGCTGCCACTGCATCTAACTCTGGCACATTGATTAACTGTATCAAAACAACTGTCAACATATAAGCCATAGGGTCGTTGCTTCCACTTTCAAACTCCAAAAGAGGACGTAAGTTCTCTTTCAAAGATAAATTTTTGGATCGGAGAATAGAGAAGACAGAAGCTGAATCGGTTGATGACATTATGCTTGCTAACAACAAAGACTCAAGCAAACTGAAAGTGATAGAGGTAAAGAAGCTTTTGGTTAGCCAGAAAATAAAGAAGCCTGTTATTACCGCCGTGAGCAAGACACCTACTGTTGCCAATACAAGCCCCTGAACTGCAATTGGTTTCACTTCTGAAATTCGGGTGTCCATACCGCCCGAAAACAGGATGATATTGAGTGCGATTACACCAATATATTGAGCAATTTTAGGCGAATCAAACTGCAAACCCAATCCATCGCTGCCAGAGAATATCCCTATAAACAAAAATAATAAAAGTGTAGGTACACCGAATCGACTCCCCATCTTTCCCACTAGCAAGCTTACAAATAGTAGAATGGAAATTATCAGCAAAAACAATTCAATAGTTAGTGTCATAAATATTTCTTTATATAAAGTATGGAAATAATTTGATGCAAAATAAAAAAATATTTCTTGCAAAGATACATTTTTTGGAGCAAATACTAAAACAAAATATAAGCACTCTACAAGTATTTAGTATAAAAAATGGGTTTTAATTTAATAAATATAATTTCAATAATAGAATTCTAAATATCAAAATCATTGATTTACTCATAACTCTATCTTTTCAATCAAAATAATCAAATTTTTTATCTACATTTGCATACAATTTATACATACAAAATGAAGAAAATGAAAATCAAAGCAATTATATTCACAGCATTTCTTACCTTAATTTTGTTTATATCTTGCAATAAATCTGCACAAAGCAGCGATTCATCTCTTTTGACAGATGCTGACAAACAGGATGAAATTATTCAGACAGAAAACAATCCGATAAATAGCAACATAGATATTTATCAAAAAAAACAAGTTCCAGTACTTTGTTACCATCGCATTGAAAATGGTAGAAACGATGAATATACCGTTACTCCCAACACTTTCAAGCGTCACATGCAAGCTTTGGTTGATAGTGGTTATCAAACCATTAGCCCCGATGAGTATTACAATTATTTGGTTCATAATGAAGAACTTCCTGAAAAACCAATCATCATCAGTTTTGATGATTCTCGCAAAGAACACGCCACCATTGCTGCCCCGGTAATGGAAGAATTGGGGATGCGTGGCACTTTTTTTATTATGACCATCACTTACAACAAAAAGAACTATCTGAGCACCGAACAGATAGCCGAAATGGCAGCTCGTGGTCATACAATTGCTTTTCACACTTGGGATCACACCAAAGCAACTGATTTTGGCAATGACTCCATTCTCAAACAAAATCTCATAGAACCTCGCAAAAAATTGGAAGAGATCATTGGTAAACCTGTAGAGTACTTTGCCTACCCCTATGGCTTAACCGATGCGCGAACCAACGAACAGATGGAAGAACACTTCAAAATGTCGTTTATTCTCTCAACTCCGCAAGACTCAATTCATCCACTACAATCGGTGAGGCGTATGATTGCTTGCGAATGGACACCACAAGGTCTTATCGGAGCGATGGAAAAAACTTTTAGTAGAAGATAATTTCATTTTATTGATGCTAAAATTTGTAGTTTGTCAAATCTACAAGCTGAAAAAATGGATTTATATTCCATCTTTTTCCAAATAAATCACTATTTTTGTTATTCGTTCATTTGATAACAAAACTCTTTATGGCAAAAGATAACAACAATAACTCTCTAAATCTATTTTCAAGTTTTGAAAATGAAGATTCTCTATTGATAAAAGAAAAAATTGAAAATCTTCGTAGCGAATTACACCAGCACAATTATCTTTATTATGTAAAAGCTACTCCCTCTATCTCTGATTTTGAGTTTGACCAAAAGCTCAAATCCCTACAAGATTTAGAAAGTCAATATCCGCAGTTTTTTGACCCAAACTCCCCTACCCAACGTGTGGGAAGCGACATCAATAAAAACTTCGAACAGGTAGCTCATCAATATCCTATGCTCTCATTGAGCAATACTTACAACGAGGGTGAGGTGCTCGATTTTTACAATCGTGTTTTGCGTGCATTGAATACCGATTTCGAATTGGTATGTGAGTTGAAATATGATGGCAGCTCCATTTCTTTGATTTATAAAAATGGCAAATTGGAACGAGCGATAACGCGTGGCGATGGTGAGAAAGGTGATGATGTGACAGATAATGTCCGAACCATACGCACCATTCCTTTGCTACTACAAGGTGATGACTACCCCGAAGAGTTTGAAATAAGAGGAGAGATATTGATGCCTTGGAAAGTTTTTGAAAATCTAAATTCACAACGCATAGCCCTTGGAGAAGCACCTTTTGCCAATCCTCGCAATGCTGCTGCTGGCACACTCAAGCTCCAAAATTCAGAAGAGGTTGCCAAACGCAATTTAGATGGATATTTCTATTATACTTTAGGCGAAAACTTACCTGCCGAAACACATTTTGAAAATCTAAATTTTGCACGAAAATGGGGCTTAAAAGTCTCAAACGCAATAAAACTATGCAAAACCCCTGATGAGGTTTTCGAGTTTTTGAGATACTGGGATATTGAACGAAAAAATTTGCCCGTTGCAACTGATGGTGTAGTAATTAAGGTAAACTCGCTTACACAACAACGAAATTTAGGTTTTACGGCCAAATCGCCTCGATGGGCAATAGCTTATAAATTTCAGGCTGAGCAAGCCAATACAAAATTGCTGTCGGTAAGCTATCAGGTAGGTCGAACGGGCGCTGTAACACCTGTGGCTAATGTTGAAGCAGTGCAACTCTCTGGCACAACTGTCAAACGAGCTTCGCTACACAATGCCGATATCATCGAACAGTTAGACTTGCATATTGGTGATACTGTATTGATGGAAAAAGGTGGAGAAATTATACCTAAGATTGTTGCGGTAGATATGAATAAACGAGCTGCTGCGAAAGAGAAAGTAGAGTTTATTCGCCAATGCCCCGAGTGTGGTACCGATTTAGTTCGCATTGATGGCGAAGCAGCCCATTATTGCCCAAATGACATCACTTGTCCACCACAAATAAAAGGTAAAATAGAGCACTTTGTTAGTCGCAAAGCGATGGATATTGATGGATTAGGGATAGAAACCATCAAACTTTTATACGATGAAAAACTAATTCATCAAGTTGCTGACATTTATACACTCAAAAAAGAAGATCTACAAGGTTTAGAGCGTATGGGTGAAAAATCAGCCAACAACATCATCAACTCCATCGAAAGATCAAAAAATGTATCATTCGAACGGGTGCTTTTTGCCTTAGGTATTCGCTTTGTGGGCGAAACTGTTGCTAAAAAATTAGTCAATTATTTTAAAACTATTGAAAACTTAAGCTCTGCAAGCAGAGAGGAGTTATTGAATGTTGATGATGTGGGTGAGCGTATTGCAGATAGTGTGATCAACTATTTTGCTGACGAACGACACAGTTTGATTATTGAACAGTTATCCCAGTCTGGTTTACAATTTAAGCTTTCAGAAAGCGAAATAGTGGATAAAACCACTAAATTAGAAGGAAAAACCATTGTAATCAGTGGAACATTTGAGCATCACTCCCGCGATGAGTACAAAAAAATGATTGAAGACAATGGGGGGAAAAACAGCGGTAGCATCTCTAAAAAAACAAGTTTTATACTTGCTGGAGAAAATATGGGGCCCAAGAAGCTAAGTCAAGCACAAAGTTTAAATATTCCTTTATTGGATGAAAATGAATTTTTAGAACTACTCAAATAGTACTCCTAAATAGACTTGAAACAATGAAATTTATACAAAAAAAGATATTCAGCAGAACCCTGAAGAAACAAGCTTTAGAAAACGAACCCAATAAGGCTTTTGTAACTTACGATAAAGCCAAAAAGATATTGATTCTTTTTGAAAGTGATTTTGATGAGAAGAATGAGTTTGTCAGAAGTATCATCAAACAACTGACTGATGATGGAAAGAAGGTTACTGCTTGGGGCTTTTCTCATAAAAAAACAATTACTTCTATACTCACACCTAATTTCACCATCTTCAATAAAAAGTCATTCAGTTGGAGTGGAAAACCCAAATCTGAGGTTCTGAAGCAGATTGAAGCTGAGCAATTTGATCTACTCATCAATCTTTCACATAATCATTTTTCTTATTTACTTTATCTTGCTTTGTTTGCAAAAGCACAATTCAAAGTTGGTGCTAAATACCACAAAGCTCAGCTCTATGATTTGAGCATTGATATTGAATCTTTTACCAACAAATTGACCCCAGAAACCAAAGAAAATGGAGAGAAATCAACAATGGACGAGAGTGCAACTCAACATAAATTAACAAAACAACTTTATGAACAAATCATTTTTTATCTGAAAAAGATAGATTCTAATGACTAATTGTTGTATTTTTGCACTTTCAATTATCTTTATGAAAAAATCATCACTATTACAGAAATGATTTTATCAATGACAAAAATCAAATATTATTAGACTAAATTATATGCTTAATTCGAGATTGACAGGTATGGGTGTAGCGCTGATTACACCTTTCAAAGAGGATGAAACAATAGATTACAAAGCTTTACAAGTTGTTATTGAGTATTTGATAAAGAGTGGCACCGACTATTTAGTTGTTTGCGGCACAACAGCCGAAACCCCCACCCTTACCGATGAAGAAAAAGAAGATATAAAAAACTTTGTTGCCGAAATAAATAATGGCAGATTGCCTTTGGTTTATGGATTGGGGAGTAACAACACCAAAGAGTTGATCAGCAAATTGAAAACCATTGACTTATCAGCCTACGATGCTGTTCTTTCTGTAACTCCATACTACAATAAACCATCACAAGAGGGTCTCTATCAACACTATGCAGCTATTGCAGAGGTTTCGCCAAAACCGATCATTCTATACAATGTGCCTGGTAGAACCGGCGTTAATATGAGTGCCGAAACAACACTTCGCCTTGCCAATGATTTCAAAAACATTATCGCTACCAAAGAAGCATCTGGAAATTTTGGACAAATTGATCTGATCATCAAAAACAAACCCGAAGATTTTATGGTTATTTCGGGCGATGATGCCATTACATTCCCACTCATCACATTAGGTGCTTCGGGTGTAATCTCTGTCATTGGAAATGCCTTTCCAAAAGAATTTAGCCGTATGGTTCGCCTCGCTTTAGAGGGTGATTATAGCAAAGCACGCAAGATTCACTACAGTTTTACAGAGCTAATCGAACTGCTTTTTGTCGAAGGCAACCCTGCAGGAGTGAAAAGTATGCTGGCTTTAATGGGCATGATAGAGAATAAACTTCGATTACCTTTGGTGCCAAACACCATCAAAACTTATGAGAAAATCAAGCGTGTTCTGAGCGAATTATAAGTTTATTTTTCCCGTATCAATGGCAATGTAGAGCAACGCAACAAACCACCCATTTTTGATATTTCATAATAGGGAATTGCTTCTACTTTCACATTCCATGCATCTTCAAGGTGTCGATTCAGTCGTGTAAATCGCTCTTCGGAAACCACCACATCAGGCGAAATTGAGAATATATTGCTATTCATATAGAACATCTCTTCCTGTGTCAGTTCAAAAACATTCTCTTTTCCGAAAATATCTAAAAGAAGGTGGTAATCTTTTTCAAAACGAAAACCATCTTTATAAATAATGGCTTTATCGCCTGCAACTGGCATAAACGTACAATCCAAATGCAGAATTGATTGATATGGATCAGTGTCATTTTTTATCAATTCTAAAGGAATAAACGTCTTGTTAGGAAAAAGTTCTTTTAAGAAATTGAAAGCATAAGTGTTGGTTCGAGCCGATTTGAAATTAGAATAATCGCTGCCCTGATATAGACCCACAAAGACAATATCATTGTACAAAACTACGTCACCACCTTCTACGTGGGCTCTTTCGGGTAAATTGTAAATCTTATTATAAGCTATTTGATCATACACCACCTCATAAGCTTCTTTCTCATTTTCTCGATCAGGAATGATATTAGAATTGATAATCATATCATCGATAACAAATGCTACATCTCTCGCAAACACCTGATTGCAATTATCTAACATCCAAGGTCTGAAAACTTGAACATCATATTTTTTCAGTGTTTTTTCAAAAATACTCATCTCCTTTGCAACAGCCTCTTCGGTAGGATATTCACCGTTTTTTACTGTGTGATAAGATTTTGCGTCGTAAGTTTCTTCTAAAGTAGGAATCCCACCCATTGATCCGGGTTGCCCTAATACAACAGCCTTAAGCGTTGATGTTTCATTGCTAATGTGTAAATCCATGTTATTCTTGGTTTTAAGTACAAATATAATCAATCAAGATACAATAATGATTATATTTTGAATATATATTTAATTCTTTCGGTTTTTTTAGGAAAACAGATAAGATTTTAAGTGTGTAGTGTGTGTGTGAAAATAATTAGAAAATTTACTTCTCAATAGGTAAAATAAAATTTTCTGGTTTTTTAGCGGCTACATCTTTGTAATAAGCATAAATTTTTTTCAAATCTTCGTTTACATCGCCTGTTGGAATGAGGGTCTCTTTGATCCCCACCTCTTTTTTTGCATAATCGATATAAGCCAACTGGATAGGTACACCTGCATTTAAAGCGATATAATAAAAACCCATTTTCCACTTTTCAACCGGTTTTCTTGTCCCCTCAGGTGTGATAGCCAATGCCATTTTCTTTTTCTTGTTAAACATCTCAACCATCTGTTCGGTTACAGAGGTTTTTTTACTCCTATCGATGGGCACTCCATCTAAGGCTTTAAATATTAGACTCATTGGAAAAAAGAACCACGATTTTTTCATCAAAAAGCCAGAACGTTTATTTATACTTCGGTATGCAAGCAAACCGATTATAAAATCCCAATTACTTGTGTGTGGAGCCACACAAATGATACTTTTATCAGGCTCTTCGATGCTATAAATTGTTTTCCAACCCGCTGACTTCAGCAAAAATGCACTTATATTCATATTTTTCTATTTTGTTTTTTTCTGTTATAGTTTTAAATATTTATACCAACAATAAAGTAATATCTTCCGCACTTTCAAACTTTATAATGAACATAGAATAAGGAATAAAGAATAAGGAATAAAGA
>CAYFRA010000010.1:0-33393 GCA_964345395.1 uncultured Paludibacter sp.
CTTGAATTAAGAATTAAGAATGCTTTTTTTGAGTTAAGAATTAACTACAGGTTTTATTTATTGAAGTTGTTTTACTCTTGCAGATAGATGCCATCTCGAGGTAACAATCTTTTGTGATTGGCTAAGTTGTATATCGTTACTGCTTGAGTTACAGCGGTATATTCCATATATTCCGGTATGCTCATGTGATAGGCATCGCGGTTGGTGTGCCATATTTCCAAATAGCTAAAGTTGTAGCCAAATGGATCGGTGTTTTTGAAAAATAGGGTAGGTACTCCGTTGCGTGCAAAAAAGGCATGGTCTGTTCCCCAAGCATCTAAAGGTATTGGCTGGGGTGGGCGATTGCTCTTTTCTACGGTAAATGGTATGGCAGGGTCGTAGTCAAACAGTTCTTTTGTGCACTGCACAATATCATCGTAAATGTTGTTGGGAACAATCAGGCCTGATGCAGCCGTAGGGCCTCCATCGCGATTGAAGAAGTTGGATATTTTTGGTAGTTTATCCATATTTTGCTCTACCCAAAACTTAGAGCCCAATAATCCAAACTCTTCACCAGCGAAAAACATAAATAAAATTGTTCTGTCAGGTTTGTTGCCACCTGCCAACATAAGCATACGGGCCATTTCTAAATTTGGAGCCACTCCTGTACCACAATCTACAGCACCTGTTGCGGCATCGTAAGAGTCTAAATGACATCCCGAGATAACATATTCATCGGGATACTTCACCCCTTTTATTTTACCAATCACATTGTGATACTTCACAGGGCCTGGGCGGAAGTAGTTGCGGATATCAAACTCCAATACCACATATTCACGCTTCTCAACTTTCTTGCGTATCAAATTATATTGATCTTCATTCAGTTTGATATCGGGTGTGTTGGGCAAGTTTTCAAAGGAGAGATCCATCAGATTTTTTCTGTCGTAGAGTGCCACCAATGGAACAGGGGCAGACTGAATTGTGCCTAATATGCCCGCCTCTTTCATCTCTTTGAGAAACAGGGCTGGCTCTTCTATTTTGGCTGAGTCTTTGGGTAGATTGGCGTTTTTCTCAATGATCGATTGACGCAGTGAGTCGCCGCTTTCGGAGTGATCAATAGCAAAACCCTTGCTCTCACCCTCAATTAATACCCAAGCTCCTTTGAGTTTGGCTTTCATTCGCTCAAATTCTTGTCGAGTTTTGGGCTCAATCAGCACATGCCCACGTTGCAAACCTTTGGTGCCTGATGTGTAGCTTGGCGTTACAAAATCCAAAGTCATATACTCATCGCTATACATTTTGCCAAACCACGGTCCGCGATTGAAGCCTACAGGTAGTTCGCCAACTTCTTGTATTTCGACCTCTACTCCATAAGATTTCAATTGTTCGGCAATCCAATATGTTGCGTTGGTGTATGCGTTAGAGCCAATAGGTCGCCCACCAAAGCGGTTGGCGAGTATGTCTAAGTGTTGCATTGTGCGGTTGTCATTCCTTCCTATTTCCATCACCTTTTTTGTTACTTTATTTTGTCCATTAAGTGAGAGAAATGAAAAAATTGAGATGACAACAAAGAGAGAAAATCTAAAGTTTTTCATAAAATAATATGTCTAAATATTAAGATTAATTTTTTTCAAATGTAGGAAAATATAATAGACTTTCAATGTAAGTTTTGTGTATTTTTGAAAATTATATAAATAAAGTTTTTCCTTGCATATTATTGCATCGAATATTGCGATAAGTGGTGATGAACTCTCGTGTAAGCTGATGCTTGTTTTTTTTGAATTGAGGATAAAAGACAAAAAAGATGAGATAACTATTGTTAATTAAAAAAAACTTTGTACCTTTGCAAGCCATTTTGAATTATAAAGTGGATAACAATTAAATATTTATTATAAAAACATTAAGAAATGCCTACAATTCAACAATTAGTTAGAAAAGGAAGGACAGTGCTTGTAGATAAAAGCAAATCACCATCGTTAGACTCATGTCCACAACGTCGTGGTGTTTGCGTTCGTGTTTACACCACAACACCAAAGAAGCCTAATTCTGCTATGCGTAAAGTGGCTCGTGTACGTTTGACCAATGGTAAAGAGGTGAACGCATACATCCCAGGTGAAGGACACAACTTGCAAGAGCACTCTATCGTATTGGTGCGTGGCGGTCGTGTTAAAGACTTGCCCGGTGTGCGTTATCACGTAGTGCGCGGAACGCTTGACACAGCTGGTGTAAATGGTCGTACGCAAAGACGATCAAAATATGGTGCAAAACGCCCAAAAGCAGCAAAAAAATAGTTATTTGATTAGCTAAAAAAATCCTTCTCTCGTATTAGGCGAGAGATTCTAACAAAACAAAAATTCAAGTTATTAACAACTTGTTTGAGTTTTAAGGTAGCAGATGAAGGTTGAGTAAATGTCTTAGAGAAGGCGTTGAAGTAGCTAAAAGCAACCAAAAAACAAAAACGAAATTATTATCGTAATGAGAAAGTCAAAACCAAAAAAGAGGGTCATATTACCCGACCCGGTTTTTAATGAATCAATGGTTACTAAATTTGTAAACCATTTGATGCTTGATGGCAAAAAGTCAGTAGCTTTCGGTATCTTTTATGACTCATTGGAGATAGTTGGTGGTAAACTACCCAATGAAGAAAAATCTACTTTAGAGATTTGGAAGAAAGCTTTAGAAAATGTAACTCCATTGGTGGAGGTAAAATCACGTCGTGTGGGTGGTGCCACATTCCAAGTTCCAACAGAGATTCGTCCAGACAGGAAAGAATCTATTTCAATGAAAAATCTTATTTTGTATGCTCGTAAACGCGGTGGGCGATCAATGGCGGATAAGTTAGCCGCAGAGATTGTTGATGCTTACAATAGTCAAGGTGGTGCGTTTAAGCGTAAAGAAGATATGCATCGTATGGCTGAGGCTAATCGTGCGTTTGCTCATTTTAGATTTTAAAATATAAAAAGTTTCGTTACTATTTTAGTTCGAAATTTTTTTGTTATATATAATAATAGGTATTAGTAATTTTTTGTAAGCTCTCTGATATGTAATTCAGAAAAGAGCAAAAGAATAAAATAATGGCAAAAGACGATTTAAGATTACATAGAAATATTGGTATTATGGCTCATATCGACGCCGGTAAAACCACTACATCTGAGCGTATTCTATTTTATACGGGCTTGACTCATAAAATTGGAGAAACTCACGATGGTACTGCCACTATGGACTGGATGAAGCAAGAACAGGAGCGCGGTATTACCATCACTTCTGCGGCTACTACCACTTGGTGGAAGTATAACGGTGAAAACTATAAATTTAATTTGATCGACACTCCAGGACACGTTGACTTTACGGTAGAGGTGGAGCGTTCACTGAGAATTTTAGATGGTGCCGTAGCTGCGTTTTGTGCAGTTGGTGGGGTTGAGCCACAGTCTGAGACTGTTTGGCGTCAAGCTGACAAATATAATGTGCCTCGCATCGGTTATGTGAATAAAATGGACCGTTCGGGAGCCAATTTCTATGAGGTTGTAAGACAGGTTAAGGAGGTGTTGAAATCTAATCCTTGTCCTATTCAAATTCCAATTGGTGCCGAAGAGACTTTCAGAGGAGTAGTCGATTTGATTGCAATGAAAGCTATTGTATGGCACGATGAAACTATGGGTGCTGAGTATCACGTAGAGGATATCCCAGCTGACTTGGTAGATGAGGCTAATGAGTGGAGAGATAAAATGCTTGAAGCTTGTGCTGAGTTTGATGATGTGGTGATGGAGAAGTATTTTGATGATCCAGATTCTTTGACAGAAGAGGAGATTAAAAGTGCGATCCGTAAAGGTACGCTTGGTATGGATATTTACCCAATCATTTGTGGTTCATCTTTCAAAAACAAAGGTGTTCAAACTATGTTGGATGCGGTGTGTTCATATTTACCAAGCCCACTCGACTCAGAGGCAATCACAGGTACAGACCCAAGAACAGGAAATGAGGTTTCGCGTAAACCATCGGTTGATGCACCATTGACAGCTTTGGCTTTCAAAATAGCCACTGACCCTTATGTTGGTCGTTTGTGCTACTTTAGAGTCTATTCGGGCGTGTTGAATGCTGGTTCATACGTATATAATCCACGTTCAGAAAAGAAAGAGCGTATATCTCGAATATTCCAAATGCACTCAAATAAGCAAAATCCAGTTGATTTTATTGGAGCTGGTGATATTGGTGCAGGAGTAGGATTCAAAGATATTCGCACAGGTGACTCGCTTTGCGACGAAAACCATCCAATCGTACTTGAGTCGATGGATTTCCCTGATCCTGTGATTGGTATCACAGTTGAGCCACTTACTCAAAAAGATTTAGATAAACTAAGCACAGGCTTGGCTAAATTGGCTGAGGAAGATCCAACGTTTACCGTACATACGGATGAACAATCAGGTCAAACTGTAATTAGCGGTATGGGTGAGTTGCACTTAGAGATTATTATCGATCGATTGAAGCGTGAGTTTAAAGTAGAGTGTAATCAAGGACGCCCACGCGTGTCTTACAAAGAGAGCATTACACAAGCTGTTGAGCTTCGCGAAGTATATAAGAAACAATCAGGTGGTAGAGGTAAGTTTGCCGATATCATTGTGAAAATTGAGCCTGCTGATGATGACTTTGAAGGAACATTGCAATTTGACGATATTGTGAAAGGTGGTAATGTGCCTAAAGAGTATATTCCTTCGGTAGAGAAAGGATTCTTGACAGCTATGAAAAATGGAGTTTTGGCTGGTTATCCGATGGATAAGCTAAAAGTAACATTGATTGATGGTTCATACCATGCTGTCGATTCAGACCAGTTGTCATTTGAGATTTGTGCTCAAATTGCATATAAAAACGCTTGTGCCAAAGCAAAACCCGTTCTTTTGGAGCCTATTATGAAGATAGAGGTAGTAACTCCAGAAGAGAGTATGGGTGATATCATTGGTGACTTGAACAAGCGTCGTGGTCAGGTAGAAGGAATGGAGTCGAGCAGAACAGGAGCTCGTATTGTTAAAGCTAACGTACCATTATCAGAAATGTTTGGATATGTTACAGCTTTGCGTACAATTAGCTCGGGTCGTGCAACTTCATCAATGGAGTTTTCACATTACTCAGAGGTTTCGTCAAGTCTTGCAAAAGAAGTTGTCGAAGAAGCGGGTGGTAATGTGTCATTACTATAAAAAGTAAATTATAACTGTCGGTCTATTCAATCTCTATTAGCGAATGACTCTTAATAGAGGTGAAGATAGGCTGACTAAATAACAAATAAAAAATTATGAGTCAAAAAATTAGAATTAAATTAAAATCTTACGATCACAATTTGGTAGATAAGTCTGCTGAAAAAATTGTAAAAACAGTAAAAGCAACAGGTGCCTCAGTAAGTGGTCCGATACCACTACCAACACACAAAAGAATTTTTACTGTAAACCGTTCAACTTTCGTAAATAAAAAATCGAGAGAACAGTTTGAGTTAGCTTCATACAAGCGTCTTATCGACATTTATAGCTCTACAAGTAAAACAGTAGATGCTTTGATGAAACTAGAGTTGCCAAGCGGTGTAGAAGTAGAGATCAAAGTTTAATCAAAAATTAATTATTAATCGCACCTATTTTGCTTATAAAATTATTTTATAGCATTACGTGCAAAGATGTAGTAAAAAAATGCCAGGATTATTAGGAAAAAAAATCGGAATGACATCCGTTTTCAGTGCCGATGGTAAAAATATGCCATGCACTGTTATTGAAGTAGGTCCTTGTGTTGTTACTCAAGTAAAAACTGTTGACAATGACGGTTATGATGCTGTTCAAATTGGTTTTCAACCCAAAACTGACAAGCATACAACTAAAGCAGAAGCTGGTCATTTCAAAGCAGCAGGTGTAACACCACAACGCTACTTGGTTGAGTTCAGAGAACTAGAACGTGAATTCAAACTTGGTGAAACATTAAAAGTTGACGATGTGTTTGAAGAGAACATCTATGTTGATGTAACAGGAACTTCAAAAGGTAAAGGATTTCAAGGAGTGATGAAACGCTACAATTTTGGTGGTGGTGATGCTTCTCACGGAAATAAAAGACGCCATCGTACAGGTGGTTCTATTGGTGCTTCGGCAACCCCATCTAAAGTTATTAAAGGTAAGAAAATGGCTGGCCGTATGGGTGGCGAACGCGTTACTGTACAGAACTTAGAAGTTATAAAAGTAATTCCAGAACACAATCTTTTAGTAGTAAAAGGTTCAGTGCCAGGAGCTAAAAATTCAACTGTAATAATCTATAAATAAAACATGGAACTTAATATATTAAACATAGAAGGAAAAGAAACCGGACAAAAAGTTACATTAGATGCAGCTGTATTCGGTATTGAGCCAAACGACCATGCTATTTATTTAGATGTAAAACAGTATTTGGCTAACAAACGTCAAGGGACTCATAAAACAAAAAGCCGTGCTGAGGTTGTAGGTTCAACTCGTAAGTTGGGTCGTCAAAAAGGTAGCGGTGGTGCAAGACCAGGTGATATCAAAACTCCCGTTCGCGTAGGAGGAGGTCACGCTTTTGCTTTACGCCCAAGAGATTATAGTTTCAAACTAAACAAAAAAGTTAAGAGATTAGCTCGTATGTCAGCTTTATCTTATAAAGCTCAAGCTAATGCAGTAACTGTTTTGAATGAACTGAATTTTGAACAAGCAAAAACCAAAAATATGCTTGGTTTGATGTCTAATTTGCAACTTGCTGATAAAAAGACACTTTTCGTTTTGTCAAATGAAAATAAAAACGTATATTTGTCGGCTCGTAATTTAGCAAATGTGAAAGTTCTAACTGTTTCAGAATTAAACACTTATTCAGTTGTCGATGCAAAAAATATTGTGTTTACAGAGGAATCGGTTGGTGCATTGGTAAACATCTTAAAAGCTTAAGGAGGATAAATTATGTCAATTATATTAAAACCGATTATCACTGAAAAGATGTCTATGTTAGGCGAAAAGTTAAATCGTTTCGCTTTCAGAGTTGCCAAAGACGCTAATAAAATCGAGATAAAAAAAGCTGTTGAAGCTATGTATAATGTTACAGTAACAGATGTAAACACAATGATTGTGGCTCCAAAGAAAAAAATGCGTTACACAAAAAGTGGCGTAAGTATGGGAGCAACAAGTGCTTACAAAAAAGCAATTGTAACATTAAAAGATGGAGATACGATTGACTTTTTCAGCAACATTTAGTGTTGAAAGAGTTGATAAGTATAAAACAGAAAACAATTTAATTATTAATAAATAAATGGCTGTACGCAAATTAAAGCCCACTACACCGGGGCAGAGACACAAAATTATTGGTACATTCGAAACAATTACTTCGAGTGTTCCAGAAAAATCTCTTGTGACAGGTTCCAAAAACTTCAAAAGTGGTGGTCGTAACAATCAAGGAAAGATGACCATTCGCAATGTCGGAGGAGGCCATAAGAGAAAGTATAGAGTAATTGACTTTAAACGTAACAAAGACGGTGTTCCAGCTACAGTAAAAGCGATAGAGTACGATCCAAATCGTTCAGCACGAATCGCTTTGCTTTACTATGCAGATGGAGAAAAACGTTACATTCTTGCACCAAATGGTTTGCAAGTGGGTCAAGTAGTTGTATCAGGAGCTTCTGTAGCCCCTGAAGTTGGTAATGCATTGTTTTTGCAAGAAATTCCACTTGGAACCGTAATTCACAATATCGAATTACGCCCTGGTCAAGGTGCATCGTTGGCACGATCAGCAGGTACTTTCGCACAACTTACATCGAGAGATGGTAAGTATGCAATTGTGAAGTTGCCTTCGGGCGAAGTAAGAAAAGTGCTTTCTTCTTGTAAAGCAACTATTGGTAGCGTTGGTAATTCAGACCATGCTCTCGAAAGATCAGGAAAAGCTGGTCGTTCACGTTGGTTAGGTCGTCGTCCTCGAGTAAGAGGTGTTGCTATGAACCCAGTTGATCACCCAATGGGTGGTGGTGAAGGTCGTGCATCAGGTGGTCACCCACGCTCACGTAAAGGTTTATTGGCAAAAGGATACAAAACACGTCGTCCTAAAAACCAATCAAATCAATATATTATTGAAAGAAGAAAAAGTAAATAGCATAATTAAGTAAATAATATGAGCCGTTCATTAAAAAAAGGACCATTTATTAGCGTAAGTTTAGAGAAAAAAGTTCTCGAAATGAATGAAGCTGGTAAAAAATCGGTTATCAAAACTTGGTCGAGAGGATCAATGATATCACCCGACTTTGTTGGTCACACTATAGCAGTTCACAACGGAAACAAATTCATACCCGTATATATCACAGAAAATATGGTAGGTCACAAGCTCGGAGAGTTTGCTCCAACACGTATCTTCCGCGGTCATGGTGGTAAGAAGAGATGATTCGTTATAAGTTTAAAGTAAGAAAAAAGTAAAAATATTTCAATACAAAATGGGTCAAAGAAAAAAAATGTCAGCCGAAGCGAGAAAGGAAGCGAATAAATCGCAGTACTTTGCTAAGCTTAACGACGTTCCTACTTCACCTCGAAAAATGAGACTCGTAGCGGATATGATTCGTGGAATGGAAGTAAATAAGGCGTTGAGCGTATTGAAGTTCTCAAATAAAGAAGCTTCAGCTCGGATGGAGAAATTATTGAAATCTGCAATTGCTAATTTTGAAGTAAAAACAGAAGAAAGAGCAGAAAATGCAGAGTTGTTTGTAAGTGAAGTTTACGTAGATTCAGCTGCAATGCTGAAAAGAATACGTCCAGCAGCTCAAGGAAGAGCTTATCGTATTCGCAAACGTTCGAACCATGTCACTCTATACGTAGATACTAAGAATAGTAATGAAAACCAAAATTAAGCAAGATGGGACAAAAGACAAATCCAATAAGTAATCGATTAGGAATCATCAGAGGATGGGATTCTAATTGGTATGGTGGCAACAACTATGGCGATACCATACTTGAAGATAGCAAAATCAGAGAATATCTCTCTGCTCGTCTTGCCAGAGCTAGTGTATCTCGTATCATTATTGAACGCACGTTGAAATTAGTAACTATCACGGTTATGACTGCTCGTCCAGGTATCATTATTGGTAAAGGCGGACAAGAAGTAGATAAACTAAAAGAGGAACTAAAGAAGATCACCGATAAGGAAATTCAGATCAATATTTTTGAAATCAAAAAACCTGAATTAGACGCTGTTATCGTAGCTAACAATATTGCACGTCAATTAGAAGGCAATATTGCTTACAGAAGAGCCATTAAAATGGCAATCGCTTCTACTATGAGAATGGGTGCAGAAGGTATTAAAATTCAAATATCTGGACGACTAAACGGTGCAGAAATGGCACGTTCTGAGATGTATAAAGAGGGTAGAACACCTTTACATACATTCAGAGCCGATATAGATTATGCACATGCAGCTGCCCTTACTAAGGTAGGTTTGATTGGTGTAAAAGTTTGGATTTGCCGTGGCGAAGTATATGGCAAAGTTGACTTATCACCTGTAACTACCAATACCAAAGATACGGGTAGAGGTCAAGGCGGTGGTCGTTCTGATAAAGGATTTAGAAGAAGAAAAAAATAAAATGCAATTTTATTTGCAATTGAAAAAGGATAATAGATATGTTACAACCTAAAAAAACCAAATATAGAAGACAGCAAGGTGCACGCACCAAAAGCAAGCATATTGCTATGCGTGGAAATCAGCTTGCATTCGGTACTTTTGGCATAAAGGCAATGGAATCAAAATGGCTTACCGGACGTCAGCTTGAGGCTGCTCGTATTGCGGTAACCAGATATATGCAACGTGAAGGGCAAGTGTGGATCCGTGTTTTCCCCGATAAAGTGATAACACGTAAGCCTGCTGATACACGTCAAGGTAAAGGTAAGGGTGCTCCAGAAGGATTCGTAGCACCAGTTACACCAGGACGTATGATTTTTGAGATTGATGGAGTTCCTTTTGATGTAGCTAAAGAAGCTTTACGCTTGGCAGCTCAAAAGTTACCTATTACAACTAAGTTTATTGTAAGGCGTGATTACGTACAACCATCTAAATAAGCAATTAGGTTATGAAAATTAGTGAAATTAAAGAATTAAACGATGGCGAACTATTAGAGCGTTTGGCCGTAGAGAAAGATAAGTTGACACAACTTAAAATGAATCATGTAATTTCTCCTTTAGATAATCCTATGCAAATTAGAGATGTGCGTCGCACAATAGCCAGATTTGCAACAGAGTTGCGTTTAAGAGAATTAAACAAATAATTATAATTGTCTGATGGAAACAAGAAATTTAAGAAAAGTCAGAACCGGATTAGTAAGCAGTGACAAAATGGATAAAACCATTACTGTAGCCGTAAAATGGAAAGAAAAGCATCCAATTTATGGTAAATTCGTAAACAAGACTAAAAAATATCATGCTCATGATGAAAATAACGAAGCCAATATTGGTGATAAAGTTACCATTATGGAAACTCGTCCATTGAGCAAAAGTAAAAGATGGAGATTAATTGAAATTAACGAAAGAGCTAAGTAAGTATTATGATACAGCAAGAATCAAGACTCAATGTAGCTGACAATAGTGGAGCTAAAGAAGTTATGTGTATTCGCGTTTTGGGCGGTACCGGCAGACGCTATGCTTCACTTGGCGATGTAATCGTTGTGAGTATAAAAAGTACAATTCCTTCAAGCGAAGTGAAAAAAGGAACAGTAGCTAAAGCAATTATCGTTCGCACAAAAAAAGAAGTGCGTCGTGCAGATGGTTCTTACATTCGCTTTGATGATAATGCTTGCGTGTTGCTTAACAACGCAGGTGATATCCGTGGAAGTCGTATATTCGGACCAGTAGCTCGTGAACTTCGTGCTACAAATATGAAAATTATATCACTTGCACCAGAGGTGCTATAATAGTATAATAATTTAAGAGTGATGAGTAAATTACATATCAAAAAGGGTGATACCGTTCACGTTAACTCGGGCGAAGATAAAGGTAAAACAGGTCGTGTTTTACAAGTCTTAGTAAAAGAGCAAAGAGCTATTGTTGAAGGTGTTAATATGGTATCAAAACATACTAAACCCAATGCACAAAATCCTCAAGGAGGAATTGTTAAGAAAGAAGCTTCAATTCACATTTCTAATTTGAACCTAATCGAAAAAGGTGTTCCTGTTCGTGTAGGTCGTAAGAGAAATGAAGATGGTAAGTTAGTTCGTGTTTCTAAAAAAACAGGTAATGAGATATAATATGGAAACAGTAACATTAAAAAAAGAGTATAAAGAACGTATTGTTCCAGCGTTAGTGAAAGAGTTTGGCTACACATCGGTGATGCAAGCTCCAAAATTGACTAAGATAGTTCTTAATCAAGGTTTAGGTGCGGCTGTTGCTGACAAAAAACTAATAGAGATCGCTATCAATGAGATGACAGCTATTACAGGACAAAAAGCAGTTCAAACTATTTCAACTAAAGACGTTTCAAACTTTAAGGTACGTAAGAAAATGCCTATTGGTGTTCGCGTAACTTTAAGGGGAGATAATATGTATGAGTTTTTAGAAAGATTGGTAAGAGTAGCATTGCCACGTATTCGAGATTTTAGAGGTATTAACAATAAATTAGACGGAAGAGGCAATTATACCTTAGGTATAACAGAGCAAATTATTTTCCCAGAGATTAATATTGATAGTATCAATAAAATTAATGGTATGAATATAACTTTTGTTACTACTGCAAAAACTGATGAAGAGGGATTTGCATTACTGAAAGAGTTTGGCTTACCTTTTAAGAAAAACTAATTAATTAAAGGAGAATAAGATAAGATGGCAAAAGAATCAATGAAAGCTCGTGAAGTAAAAAGAGCTAAAATGGTTGCGAAATATGCTGAAAAACGTGCGAAGTATAAAGCTGAAGGAGATTATGAAGCTCTTCAGTCGATACCAAAAAACGCTTCTCCTGTACGTTTACACAACAGATGTAAAATAACAGGGAGACCTAAGGGTTATATGCGTCAATTTGGTCTTTCACGCATTCAGTTTCGTGAAATGGCGTCTAAAGGTTTAATACCAGGTGTAAAAAAAGCCAGCTGGTAATTTGAAAAACCTTTAAGTACAACGACTTATATAAGTGTTAAATATTATCCCGATAGACGGGATCAATTTAAAAAATAAAAAAAATGACAGATCCAATAGCAGATTATTTAACGAGGTTGCGAAATGCTATTTTAGCAAATCATAGAGTGGTAGAGGTACCAGCTTCGAACCTTAAAAAAGAAATTACTAGGATATTACATGAAAAAGGGTATATCCTAAACTACAAATTTGTGGAAGATGGTCCACAAGGCTCAATTAAAATAGCCTTAAAGTATGATCCAATTAACAAAGTTAATTCTATCAAGAAACTAAAAAGAGTTTCTACTCCAGGTCTTCGTCAATATGTTGGTTACAAAGAGATGCCAAGAGTGATGAATGGATTGGGTATAGCTATTCTTTCAACCTCCAAAGGAGTAATGACTGATAAAGAAGCTTCACAATTGAAGATTGGTGGTGAAGTTTTATGTTATGTTTATTAATTTAATAATAAGGAGGAGATTAATATGTCAAGAATAGGAAACTTACCAATAACAATCCCAGCAGGAGTTACATTGTCAATCAATGAGAACACTGTAACTGTAAAAGGACCCAAAGGAGAACTTACTCAAGAAGTAAGTCCAAAATTGAAATTAGAATTAGAAGACGGTACACTAAACATAGCACGTGTGGATGAGGAGAAACAAACCAAAGCATATCACGGGTTGTATCGATCTTTGATTAATAATATGGTTATAGGCGTATCAGAGGGTTACGAACAAAAACTCGAATTAGTCGGAGTCGGATATAGAACATCGAATAATGGGCAAGTTCTTGAACTTTCATTAGGTTATTCACACCCTATATTTTTGGTACTGCCTGATGAGATAACAGTAGAAGCAAAAACTGAAAGAAACCAAGTTCCTTTTATCAAATTGCAGTCAGCAGACAAGCAATTATTAGGTCAAGTGTGTGCAAAGATTCGTTCATTCCGCAAACTTGAACCATATAAAGGAAAAGGTATTAAATTCCCAGGAGAGTATGTACGTCGTAAAGCTGGTAAATCAGCAGCTAAATAACTTTAATTTTTGAGTAGATATGAATCATAAAGATATAAGAAGGAGCAGAATTAAAGCTCAAATTAGAAAGAAAGTTTCAGGTACAGCAGAAAGACCTCGTTTAACAGTTTTTCGTAGCAATTCTCAAATTTATGCTCAAATCATTGACGATACTGTAAGTAAAACATTAGTTGCAGCTTCGTCTTTAGGGAATAAAGAGAAGATGACAAAAACAGAACAAGCATCATATGTGGGCAAGTTAATTGCTCAAAAAGCTCAAGATGCTGGAATTAGTAAAGTAGTATTTGATCGTAATGGTTATCTATATCACGGTCGTGTAAAACAGTTGGCTGACGCAGCACGCGAAGGTGGACTTAAATTTTAATAGAAAATGAGTACAACAAAAAATAGAGTTAATATCTCAAGTGATATAGAACTAAAAGATAGGTTAGTAGCTGTAAACCGTGTAACAAAAGTTACGAAAGGTGGACGCACATTTAGCTTTACTGCTATCGTAGTTGTAGGTAATGAAGCTGGTATAGTAGGTTATGGTACAGGTAAAGCTGGTGAGGTAGCTACAGCAATAGCAAAAGCGACAGAATCAGCTAAAAAGAATTTAATTAAAGTTCCTGTGCTAAACGGAACCATCCCTCACGAACAAACTGCAAGATTTTCAGGTGCCGATGTATATATCAAGCCAGCTTCTACAGGTACAGGAGTTGTAGCTGGAGGTGCTATGCGTGCGGTGTTGGAGAGTGCTGGTGTTACAGATATTTTGGCTAAGTCAAAAGGTTCATCAAATCCACATAGCTTGGTAAAAGCAACAATTATTGCTTTAGCCGAATTACGTGACCCTTACACTGTTGCTCAAAATAGAGGTGTATCATTAGATGTTGTGTTTAACGGTTAAAAATTGAAAGAAAAATGGCAAAGATAAAAGTTAAACAAGTAAGAAGTCGCATCAATTGCTCACAAAGTCAAAAAGGTACGCTTGATGCTTTGGGACTTCGAAAAATAAATGCTGTTGTTGAACATGAAGATACTCCTAATATCTTAGGAATGATTGACAAAGTTCATCATCTGGTAGAGGTTATCAAGTAATAAGTTGTAATTAACGAAAAATATTTAATATCACAATAATATGGATTTAAGTAATTTAACACCAGCTGCCGGATCAGTAAAAAAGCGAAAAAGAATAGGTCGTGGTCAAGGATCAGGTATGGGTGGAACATCAACTCGTGGACACAAAGGAGCAAAATCTCGTTCAGGTTTTTCAAAGAAAATTGGATTTGAAGGAGGACAAATGCCGATGCAAAGAAGATTACCAAAATTTGGTTTCAAAAACATCAACCGTGTTCAATATAAAGCCATCAATTTAGATATATTGCAAGCTTTAGCAAGCAAGACAAATGCCGAAACAATCGGACTTAATGAATTGCGAGATGCAGGCTTTATTTCAAAATCTGATTTAGTAAAAATATTGGGTAATGGAGAGTTGACAGCAAAGTTGACAGTTCAAGCCAATGCTTTTTCTAAAACAGCCGAAGAAGCTATAATCAAAGCGGGTGGTACTATCGAAAAAATTTAAGGCAAGATGAGAAAATTTATAGAGACTTTAAAAAACATCTGGAAAATTGAAGATCTAAAGAATAGATTAGTCACTACAATTCTGTTTGTGTTGATTTATCGTTTTGGTTCTTTTGTAGTTTTACCAGGTGTTGATGCCAATGCTCTTACAGCTTTGAAAAGCCAAACGAGCGGTGGTATTATGGCCTTGTTAGATATGTTCTCTGGTGGTGCATTCCAAAATGCCTCAATATTTGCGTTAGGTATTATGCCTTACATTTCAGCATCAATTATCATACAATTGCTGACAATGGCTGTACCAAGATTCCAAAAACTATCACGTGAAGGTGAGAGTGGAAGAACAAAAATGAATCAATACACTCGTTATTTGACGATTTTGATTTTGACATTGCAAGGACCGTCATATTTAGCCAACTTAAGAATTCAAGTAGCTCAGGCTGGTTCATCATTGCCAAGTTCATTCTGGTTTATTGCTAGTTCTACGCTAATTTTGATGGCAGGTAGTATGTTTGTTATGTGGTTAGGCGAACGTATAACTGATAAAGGTATCGGTAATGGTATTTCATTTATCATTATGATTGGTATCATTGCACGACTTCCAGGATCTCTTATACAAGAATTTGCATCACGTATGGCTGAGTCCGGCGGCGGTGGTTTGGTAATGTTATTTGTAGAAATAGTATTTTTGATTTTCGTTATCATGTTTGCTATTCTACTTGTACAAGGAACACGCAAAATTCCAGTTCAATATGCAAAAAGAATTGTTGGAAACAAACAGTATGGTGGCGTTCGTCAATATATCCCGCTTAAGGTTAATGCAGCGGGTGTGATGCCTATCATTTTTGCACAAGCAATTATGTTTATTCCACTTGCTATTGCTGGGTATTCAAATTCAGAGGCAACTCATACTTTCTGGAGTCATTTTACTCGCTATGATAGTTTATGGTATAATGTTGTATTTGCAACTTTAATTATTATCTTCACCTATTTCTACACTGCTGTTACTGTAAATCCACAGCAAATGGCAGAAGATATGAAGAGAAATAATGGATTTATCCCAGGTATAAAACCTGGTAAACGCACTGCTGACTACTTAGACGTAATTATGTCAAGAATTACCCTACCAGGTGCATTCTTCTTGGCGTTGATTGCTATTTTGCCAGCTTTCGCAACATTATTAGGTATTAATCAACAATTTGCACAATTCTTTGGTGGTACTTCATTGCTGATTTTAGTTGGTGTGGTTTTAGATACGCTACAGCAAATCGAGAGTCACTTGATGATGCGTCATTATGACGGATTAATGAAGTCGGGAAGAATCAAAGGAAGAACAGGTAGTGCGACTGCTTATTAAAGAATTAAATATGTTGTAACAGCTATGATGTAGTTGTTACAACAAAATTTATATAATATGATATTCTTAAAATCAGATGAAGAGATAGAATTACTAAGACAAAGTAATCTTATAGTCTCAGGAGCTCTTGCTGAAATTGCTAAGATAATTGCACCCGGTGTGAGTACAAAAAAACTTAACAATATAGCAGACGAGTATATCCGAGACCATGGGGGCATACCTAATTTTTTGGGCTACAACGGTTTTAGTGGATCTATCTGTGCATCAGTAAATGATGAGGTTGTTCATGGCATTCCTTCTGATAAAGTAATTTTAAAAGAGGGTGATATCATTTCGGTTGATTGCGGTGTTCTTAAAAATGGTTTTAACGGAGATTCGGCCTATACCTTTGCAGTAGGTGATGTCGATGAGGATGTACTGCATCTTTTGCGTACAACCAAAGCTTCTCTTTACAAAGGTATAGAGCAAGCTGTTGAAGGAAAAAGAATAGGAGATATTGGGTATGCCATTCAATCTTTTTGTGAAGCAGAAGGTTTTACAGTTGTGAGAGAGATGGTAGGTCATGGTGTAGGTAAGAGCTTGCACGAGGCGCCAGAAGTACCCAATTATGGAAGACGCGGCAATGGGGTTGTATTGAAGTCAGGAATGACAATCGCAATAGAACCTATGATCAACCAGGGAGTTCAAAACATCTCATTTGATGATGATGGATGGACAACCCGAACAACGGATGGTAAACGATCAGCGCATTTCGAGCATTCTGTAGCAATCAGAGCAGGGAAAGCTGATGTTTTATCAACATTTGAATTTATAGAAGAAGTATTATCAAAATTTAATAGGGAGTTTTAATTATGGCAAAACAACAGGCTATTGAGCAAGATGGAGTAATAATCGAAGCTTTGTCAAACGCAATGTTTCGAGTGGAGTTAGAAAATGGGCATGTAATTACAGCTCATATATCAGGTAAGATGCGTATGCATTATATCCGAATTTTGCCTGGTGATAAAGTAAAAGTAGAGATGTCACCTTATGACCTTTCAAAGGGAAGAATATCTTTCAGATACAAATAAAATATTGTAAATAAAATAGAAGCAAAAAAAATTGCTACAAAATCAAATATAGATTATGAAAGTAAGAGCATCTGTAAAAAAACGTACTGACGATTGTAAAATCGTTAGAAGAAAAGGACGTTTATACGTAATTAACAAAAAAAATCCTCGTCTTAAACAACGTCAGGGTTAATTCATTAAATCAATTTAATTAAATTTTATGGCTATAAGAATTGTTGGAGTAGATTTACCCCAAAACAAACGCGGGGAAGTTGGATTGACTTATATCTACGGAATAGGTCGTAGTAGAGCACAATATATCCTTAATAAAGCTGAAGTAAGCTTTGATACTAAGGTGAAAGATTGGAGTGACGACCAGGCTGCAAAGATTCGTGAAATCATTACTACTGAATTTAAAGTAGAAGGAGATTTACGTTCAGAAACACAATTGAACATCAAACGATTGATGGATATTGGTTGTTACAGAGGAATACGTCATCGTATAGGATTACCTTTAAGAGGTCAGAGCACAAAAAATAATGCAAGAACTCGTAAGGGAAGAAGAAAAACTGTTGCTAACAAGAAAAAGTAACTAAGTGATTCATTATCAAATAATTAAAATTGCATAATCAATTAGCAATAAAATACAAATACAGATATGGCAAAAAAAACTGTTTCAACAAAAAAACGTGTTGTAAAGGTTGATGGAGTAGGGCAATTGCATGTTCATTCATCGTTTAATAATATTATAGTAACCCTTGCAAATAGCGAAGGGCAAGTTATATCTTGGTCATCAGCTGGAAAAATGGGTTTCCGTGGATCGAAAAAGAACACACCTTACGCAGCACAAATGGCAGCACAAGATTGCTCAAAAGTAGCTTACGATTTAGGACTACGAAAAGTTAAAGCATACGTAAAAGGACCAGGTAATGGTCGTGAATCGGCAATTCGTACCGTGCATGGTGCAGGTATCGAAGTAATCGAGATTGTAGATGTAACTCCACTTCCACACAATGGATGTCGTCCTGCAAAAAGACGTAGAGTTTAATTTATAGAATCATAAATTATAGCGTAGTAAAAGAGAAGATATATTTTGGATTGCATTTTTAACCCTCTCTGCAACAGCGGCTAATATATTTACTCAATTACTATCAAATCAATAATAGAAATTTATAAATAAAAAAAAATGGCAAGATATACTGGACCAAAATCAAAAATAGCTCGTAAATTTGGAGAGCCTATTTTCGGACCTGATAAAGTGTTGGCTAAAAAGAACTATCCTCCAGGACAACATGGAAACTCACGAAGAAGAAAAACTTCAGAATATGGTATTCAGCTTCGCGAAAAACAAAAAGCAAAATATACTTATGGACTTCTTGAAAAGCAATTCCGTCGCACGTACGAAAAAGCCAAAAGAACCAAAGGTATTACGGGTGTTATTTTAATTCAATTATTAGAATCTCGTTTAGATAACATAGTTTATCGTTTGGGATTTGCACCAACGAGAGCAGCTGCACGTCAATTGGTAAGTCATAGACACATTACTGTTGATGGTAAAGTTGTGAATATCCCATCTTACTCACTCAAACCCGGACAAGTTGTTGGCGTAAGAGAAAAAGACAAATCGATGGAGGTAATTCTAAACTCATTGGCAGGTTTCAATCATAGTAAATATCCATGGTTAGAGTATGCTGATGCTTCAATGTCAGGAACATATCTACACATCCCAGAGCGTGAAGATATACCTGAAAATATTAAAGAACAACTAATTGTAGAGTTATACTCTAAAAACTAATTAAGATATGGCAATTTTAGCATTTCAAAAACCGGATAAGGTTATAATGATAGAGTCAAACGACTATTATGGTAAGTTCGAATTTCGACCTTTAGAACCAGGATTTGGTATTACTATTGGTAATGCTTTGCGTCGTATTCTTCTCTCTTCATTAGAAGGATTCGCTATTACATCTATTCGTATCGATGGAGTTGATCACGAGTTTGATACGATTCCTGGCGTTATTGAAGATGTTACCAACATCATTCTTAACCTAAAACAAGTTCGATTTAAACAGATAGTAGAGGAATTCGAAACTGAAAAAGTTACTGTATCAGTAAGTAATAAAGTAAGTTTTACTGCTGGTGATTTGGGTAAGTTTTTGACTGGTTTCGAAGTGTTGAATCCTGATCATTTAATTTGTTCATTAGATCCAAAGGCTAATATCAATATGGATATCACTATCAATAAAGGGAGAGGTTATTTGCCATCAGATGATGTAAAATTAAACGAAACCGAGATAGGGGTAATTCCTATTGATGCTATTTTTACTCCAATTAAAAATGTAAAATACTCTTTTGAGCATTATCGAGTAGAGCAAGTTACCGATTACGAGAAATTAATAATCGAAATCGATACAGATGGCTCAATTCATCCAAAAGATGCACTTAAGGAAGCAGCAAAAATTTTAATTCATCACTTCATGTTATTCTCTGATGAGAAAATAACCTTAGAAGCCCCTGAGGCAGACGGTGTAGAGGTATTTGATGAAGAAGTGTTACATATGCGTCAGTTGCTTAAAACTAAACTTACAGATATGGAGTTATCAGTTAGAGCTCTGAATTGCTTAAAAGCTGCAGAAGTAAATACTTTAGGAGATTTAGTAAAGCATCATAGACATGACTTATTAAAATTCCGCAACTTCGGTAAAAAGTCATTAACTGAATTGGAAGAGAAATTAGAGAACTTGAATCTAACTTTCGGTATGGACGTAAGTAAATTTAAATTAGATAAAGAGTAAGATATAGGATATGAGACATAATAAAAAATTTAATCATTTAGGACGTACAGCATCCCACAGAGAGGCAATGTTGTCAAATATGACAATCTCATTGATCCGTCATAAAAGGATTGCTACAACACTAGCTAAAGCAAAAGCTTTAAGGGTGTATGCAGAGCCAATTTTCACAAAAGCCAAAAACGATACGACACACTCAAGGAGATTGGTGTTTAAAAAGCTTCAAAATAAAGATGCTGTAACCATGTTGTTTGGTGAAATTGCAGAGAAAATTTCAGATAGACCTGGAGGTTATACACGTATTCTTAAAACAGGTTTTCGATTGGGTGACAATGCTCAAATGTGTATTATTGAGCTTGTTGATTACAACGAAAATATGTTGAAAGATGCTAAATCAGCTAAGAAGACACGTCGTACGCGTCGTGCTGGTAAAAAAGCAGAAGATGTTGTAGAAACTGCAAATTCTAAAGTGAAAGAAGAAGCTTCTGTAGTAACAGATGAAGCGGTAGTTGAACCCAAAGAGGATGAAACAGCTGAAGCTAAAGAAACAGACAAAGAATAATCATATTATTCATACAACCCATATAAAAAGGCTTATCAAAATAACGATAAGCCTTTTTTGTTCATAAATATAGTATCCCATTTGCATATATGAAGCATATTGCCTATTTTTGTTACAATATTTATAAAGAATAATTCAAGTGAAATACAAAAGGATTTTATTAAAATTAAGTGGTGAGTCATTAGCAGCTGATTCAAAGTTCGGTATAGACTCAAATCGTTTGGAAAATTATGCTGAGCAAATAAAAAACTTAGCAGCTCTTGGGGTTGAGATTGGTATAGTTATTGGAGGAGGAAATATATTTAGAGGATTAAGCGGATTATCCAAAGGCTTTGACCGAGTTCAAGGTGATCAAATGGGGATGCTGGCTACAACAATTAATAGTTTAGCTTTGAGTTCAGCCCTTCAATCTATAGGTGTGAAAGCTCGCGTGCTTACAGCAATAAGAATGGAGCCAATTGGCGAATTCTACAGCAATAGATATGCGATTGAATGTTTGTCGAAAGGAGAGGTGGTCATTATAGCCGGTGGAACGAGCAACCCATTTTTTACAACCGATAGTGCCTCAGCTCTTAGAGCAATCGAAATCGAAGCAGATATTATGCTAAAAGGTACAAGGGTAGATGGAGTATATACGGCTGATCCAGAAAAAGATAGTAATGCAATAAAATTTGATGAAATCAGTTTCGATGAAGTGTATGAAAAAAGACTCAAAGTGATGGATTTAACAGCCTTGACACTTTGTCAGGAAAACAATATGCCTATTTATGTTTTTGACATGGATAAATATGGAAATCTCGAAAAATTAATTCGTGGCGAAAATATAGGTACATTAGTAACAAGTAAAAAACAAAAACTAAACTAAACTATAAAACCGATATTATGTTAGACACTGAAGTACATTTAAACGATGCAGAAGAATTTATGAAAGCTGCAATTGAATATTTAGGAGATGTTTTGGCTCGAATACGCGCAGGGAAAGCAAATGTCAGAATCTTAGATGGAATAAAAGTTGATTATTATGGTTCTATGGTTCCCTTGAGCAATGTAGCAACCGTTACCACGCCAGATGCTAAAACTATAGCGATACAGCCTTGGGAAAAGCAATTAATTGGCGAGATAGAAAGAGCTATTATTAATTCAGATGTTGGTATTACGCCTGCTAATAATGGTGAAATTATTAGATTAGCCATACCACCAATGACAGAGGAGAGAAGAAAACAACTTGTAAAACAGGTTAGAAGCGAAGGAGAGGATGCAAAAATAAGTGTTAGAAATGCACGTCGTGATGCGAATGATCAGTTCAAGAAATTAGTGAAAGAGGGTTTACCTGAAGATATGGGTAAAGACGCTGAAGCAAATTCTCAAAAGCTTCATGATAAATATATTAAAAAAATCGAAGAGCTCTTAAGTGAAAAAGAGGTAGAGATAATGACAATCTGATTTGTAAAATTCTATCTTTTATTAAAATAGCAAAAGTGATTGTCATTTTAATAATGATAATCACTTTTCTTTTTATATTGTTAGCATATACAATGATTTTTAAGAGATAATTAAATGAAGATGTTTGATGGTGTTGTAGTTAAAAATACAGGAAGTTGGTACACTGTGAAATCCTACGACAATAAAATATTTGATTGCAAGATAAAAGGAAATTTCCGAATTAAAGGTATAAGAAGTACTAATCCAGTTGCTGTTGGTGATAAAGTTGGTGTTAGTCAAACTTCGCAAGATGCCTATTATATTGTGAAAGTTTATGAAAGGAAAAATCAAATCATCAGACGAGCCTCAAATCTTTCAAAGCAATCACAGATTATTGCAACAAACCTCGATTTATTGGCTTTGGTAGTTACTGTTAATTACCCAGTTACCTATTTGGAGTTTATTGATCGATTCTTAGCAAATGCTGAAGCCTACAATGTGCCTGCTTGTATTGTTATAAATAAGATAGATAGATACAGCGATGAAGAGCTCAGTTATGCTCAAAGTATCAAGTTTTTATACGAAACGATTGGTTATCAGGTATTCTTGCTTTCAGCCTTGCAAGAAGATACTTTGAATGAGCTCAAAGATGTATTAGCAGATAAAATCACACTGTTTTCAGGCAATTCGGGTGTTGGAAAATCAACATTGATCAGCCAGTTGCTGCCTGGGGTCGAATTGAGAGTAAGTGAAATATCAGAATATCACAATAGGGGGATGCACACCACCACTTTTTCCGAAATGTTTGAATTACCCAATGAAGATGGATATATTATTGACACACCCGGTATCAAAGGTTTTGGTTCGATAGATCTTGAAAAAAATGAGATAGGACATTATTTCAAAGAAATATTCAAATTTTCAAAAGATTGTAAGTTTCATAATTGTACACATACTCACGAACCCGATTGTGCGGTACTGAAAGCTTTGGATAAGCACTATATTTCGCAATCACGTTACAATAGTTATTTGAGTATGCTTGATGAAAAGCTCGAAAATAAATACAGATAACAAGTTAATATTTAAGTTTAATTAAATGTTTATTTATGAATCATTAGGAAAAATCAAATTATTATAATAAATTTGTACAATTATAATTCAAATTAATTCTAAATAACTAACATACTAATTTACTATGCAACATCGTATTGACAGATTGGATAAAAAAATATTACAACTTATATCCAAAGATGCTCGTATTCCCTATCTTGAAGTAGCTCGTGAAAGCAATGTGTCTGGTGCTGCTATTCATCAAAGAATACAAAAACTAAAAAACTTAGGTATTATAAAAGGCTCTGAATTTATTGTTGATAACTATAAAATAGGCTATCAAACTTGTGCTTATATAGGTATTGTATTATCAGAGGTAAAAAAATTTGATTATGTTGTAAAGGAATTAGAGAAAATACCGCAAGTGGTAGAGTGTCATTATGCTACTGGTAAGTATTCTATGTTTATAAAAATTTATGCAAAGGATAATAAGCATTTATTGCGTTTAATTCTGGATGAGCTTACACTCATAGATGGCATAAAACATACAGAAACATTTCAAATGTCATTGGATGAGATATTTAACAGACAATTGATGGTGTTTGATACGGAAAATGATGACTTAGATGGAGGATGTCCAGATGAAGCAGATTCTGATGAATAATCATAGTATAAGAAAACAATAATAAAAAATAAAAGCAGTTTGAAATCAAACTGCTTTTATTAATATCGGCCTATTCAGGCTTAGTGCGTATAAGTCATACTTAATTGATTTTGTGTTTTCTTGAATTGTAATTGTTGAGAGTTTAGGCAATTCAATAAATGGAATGTCGAGATATAAATCTCTTTCCGGTTTATTGATAGCTTCTTTATCAACAATTTCAAAATCAACACTTGCAACCCCTTGGGCAATAATTCCAAGCTCTTTTGCCGCTGCAAAAGATAGGTCGATGGTTCTACCCTTGATAAATGGGCCTCGGTCGGTTACAGTTACATGAACTGTTTTCCCATTTGATGGATTTGTTACTTTCAAAAACGTGCCAAAGGCTAATGTTTTGTGAGCACAGGTTAAACTGTCTCGATGGTAAATTGATCCATCTGCTGCTTTTCTACCGTGAAATTTATCAGCATAGAAAGATGCTTTTACTCGTTGCACTTCGGCGTTTATACTTACGATTGTGATTAACAAGTAAATAAGCACAAAAAAATGTTTTCTCATAAAAATATATTTCTTTCACAGCTCTCTGTGAAAATTTCTCTGCAAAGATAATGCTTTTGTTTGTTTTGAGCAAATATTGTGCCGAAAATCAGCTTTTTAACTCAAAAAACTATGTTATAAAACATATTTGTCTCAATAGAAATAAAAAAACTTGATAACAAATTTAAGTTATCAAGTTTTTGTCGGGATGAGAAGATTCGAACTTCCGACCCCTCGCCCCCCAGACGAGTACTCTAACCGGGCTGAGCTACATCCCGCTCATTTAATTTGAATACAAAAATAGAACATTAATTTGATTCCACAAAATTAGATTAAGTTATTTGTTGAACCTTTCCAAGAGCAGCCCAAACAATAAAGTGTTTCCAAATCAAAGCCCTCTAAAGAAACTCCTTCATGTATTGGTGTTATATTTTTATCTATATCAACTGTTACTACAATAGCTTCGCCAGCACTGTTTTTGACCTGAAAACGTCTGATTTTACATTGTGGGCATAATTTGTTTTCTCGCATAATGAATCTCTTGATTTAGCGGAAAGTAAGGGATTCGAACCCCTGGTGCAGTTGCCCGCACAACGGTTTTCGAGACCGCCCCGTTCGACCACTCCGGCAACTTTCCTTGTTCTGTTTGCAAAATTATATTTTTATTTTTAACCAACAATCAAAATATAGCAGTTAATTTTGAAATTTTCGCTCGTTCATTTTGCCAATAAAACTGACCAAAACGAAAGGAAAAGTGAGCTGTATGATGTTGGTGTTGAACATCAAAGCGCTAATTGTGACAGTAAACAATACAATCAATAAATTCAGCACAATTTTTTTACGACTCAATCCTACAAATGCGATGCTACTAAGTACTGCATTGTAGCTAAGTAAGCCCATAGCTATTGGTTCAAATGGTACTGCAATGATCCAAGCAAAAAATCCTGCTACAATTGATGCAACAATAGCAAAGAGTGCGGTTATTCGAGAGTTGATGGCGATTCCGATTAGAAATAACAAACCCGATATCCAAGATGATTGAAATATAACTTGTCCTACTCCGCGTAATGGAAATAAGTATTGGAGATGATCTTGCAAATAATTATTGCTGATATCTGCTTTGAAATGAGGATAGAAATTGTATATGAATAAAATAAAAACCCAAGTAACCAATACGAATGGGAATGTGAAGACAGGCAAGTTTTTTTTTCAGAAAATAATGCTGTAGTAGTGATGTTAAAACTCCTCCAACAAGCACTAATAACCAGATTGTAGGTGTGGATTTGAAAAATAGTAGAAGTGCTACACCTAAAAGAGCTGCGCTAAATCCGTAAATGCCTTGTTCAACCTTGTTTTTATCAAATTTAAATAATAGAGCAGTAGCTGTTCCAGATGCTGTAGCAAGGATAACTGCAACTCCCATTTCGATTGAACCTAAGAGAATCCCAGCTAAAAAGAATAATCCAGTAATGCTGTTTTCTTGTAGCATTATTTGTCCTATGCCTTTTAGCGTGGCGATAGTAAATAGTTTGATTGTTTTCATTTGGAGCTAAAAAATAAATTTCAACAAATATATGAATTAGAAATTGATTTAGATACAGAATTGGATAGAAAAGCTAGAAATAATAAAACCTATGTAATGTAAATCACATAGGTTTTATAGTATATAAGTTTATTTTATTTTTCTGGATATAATTGGTCCCACCATTTGCTATCATCTTTTAGCCATTTGTCAAAAAAGGCATAAATGGTATGATTCCAACTGATGCGTTTTTCAAAGTCATAAATAGCATGATTTTCGCCTTCGACCATTACCAATTCAACGGGTTTACCAAGAAGTTTCAATGCAGTAAACATTTGAATACTTTCGCCAGGAGGAACATTGGTATCTGCCGTGCCATGAAGCAGTAGTAGAGGTGTTTCAACTTTGTCAGCATTAAATAACGGACTTTGTTTAACATACAGTTTATGGTTATTCCAAGGGTAGCTTCCAGCGCTTGCACCAGAGCTATATGAGTAACCCCAATACCCAACACCCCAATAACTTGATATGGAACTGATACCTGCATGTGACACAGCAGCTGCAAATTTATCAGTTTTGGTAATCAAATACTGAGTCATAAAGCCACCGTATGAAGCACCGACACAGCCCATCTTATCAGCCAAAACGAAAGGATGTGCTTCGGCAAATTTTGTAGCACCTTCAATTATCTCTTCTGCGGTTTGTTTTCCCCAAGCATTGACGTGGCGTGCCGCAAACTCCTGTCCGAAACCAGTTGTTCCGCTGGGGTTGAGCGTATAAACAACATAGTCGTTGGCTGCATATACGTGCAGTGGATAGGTTGTTTCAAAAGTGCGTTGAGTTGGACTTGTGCCTCCATAGTAATATATCACAACCGGATATTTTTTATTAGGGTCAAAGTTGGGTGGCAAATAATATCGTCCTTGGATGGTATCGCCATATTGACTTACAAAATCCCAATCTTTCACTTCACCCAACTCCAATTCATTTAAGATGTAGTCATAAGGATCGGCAATCATTGTAGAACTCTGTTTTTTAATATCATAAATGTAAGCTCTTCTTGAGTTGGAAACGCTTGAGCCAACGTATGAAGCTATCAGTTGATTGTCGGCAATGTTAAATGATTGAATTAAATCCTCTTCCAATGTGAGTTTTTTGAACAGATCTTTCTTAGGATTGTAGGTAAACATTTGCAGTCTGTCTTTGTCTTCTGCACGGATGTAAATCAGATTGTCTTTTTCGTTCCAAACAATTGAGCTTATAGATGGTTTGAAATCTTTTGTAAAAGATTTTACTTCCTTGCTATCCAAGTCCATTATAAAAGCAATTGTATTGTAGCTATTAGCTATTTGCCCCTCTTTGATATTGAGACCAACACCATCAAAAGCTTCACCACTTCCTGTTATTAAAAGCTGTTTGTTGTCGGGAGAAAAAGAAGCTGAACCAGCAAATTTTTCACCTACCCAAAGTGTATCAACAGCAAATGTTTCCAAGTTGAGTAAATACATATTGCTTGTTCTAAATGGGCGTTCAGTTAGAGTTTCCTCACTCGTTCTAAAAAGCAATAATTTTCCATCACTCGAAATGGCATTGATTGACGATGTGTTTTGTCCAAAAGTGACAGGTTGTGAAAGTCCGGTTTCTAATTGATATTGATAAATAGAGTATTTGGTACGATAGCCTGGCTGTCTATCATCAGGAGCTAAAACTCTTTTTAAACCCTTAGGACTATCGGCTTTGATGTTTTCGCTTTTTGAAAAATAAAGCATTTTCTCGTCAGGCGATATAAAGTATCTCTCTTTTGGTAAATTACTGGCTAATGTGTTTTTCTCAAAAGTGATAGGATTCATTGTAATCAAACTATACCCATTCTCATTTTCTTCATAAAATCGGAGTAAGTCTGATTTGGGCATCCAAGTCAATTGATTTCGACTGTCAGCTTCAGTTAAAATTATTTTTTTTGTTTTGTTATCATAGACTTCAATGGTGTTGCTTGTTTTTCCACTATTGTTTGTAAACCCATATCGAAGCAACACAAAGCGACCACTTGGGGAGATGCTTGCACTATTTATGCGTTTTCCTACAATGATATCTTCTATAGTTATTCTACGTTTCAAACGATCTTTGAAAGAGTAATTGGTTACGCTATCCTTTTCATCACGCAAAATTTCTATCTTTATGCTGGGTTGAAGCTCTTGATCAGCTTTTGATAGATGTTTGATGACGATGCGAGAGCCATTGATAAATCCATCTAAAGGCGACTCAACAGATTTGGCATTTTTCAACGTATCTTCTACAGATGCTTTAGATCGCACCATTTTATTATCGATATATACTTCAAATTGATCAGGTGAAGTTACTTTCAAACTGGCTTTTCCTTTTGCATCGCTATTGATGTAAAAAGATAAAAGCTGAAAAGCTTCTCCTTGTGTTGGCTTCTGTAAATGGAAAAAACCATTCTCGTCAGCAATGATTTGATTGGTAAAATATTTGTGTTCTGGGAAGTTAATCATATTAGATAATATCTTGTCACTTCCATATTTCTCACCTTTAACATTGACGCTATCAACCAAAACCGGTGCTTTAATAGCAATAGCTTCATGGGTGAGAACTTTTTTTAATAAAATAGAATCGGATGCTCCATATGCCCAAAGGCTAAAAAGCAATAATGGCAATAAAATAGTTCTCTTCATAATGATAAAATTTATTTTAAATCAATTTTTATTGGAAATTTCTGTTTCAATATCTTCCCATTGATGATATAATGCTTCAATACTGTCAAAAAGAAGATTGGCACCACTGTTTTTAAGTAGAGTAGAATCCAAAGGGCCAGTATTTACAGCGATAGTGAATATTTGTGCAGCTACAGAAGCTTGCACTCCTAAGGGAGCATTTTCAACAACAATCGCCTCCCAGGCTTGTAGATTTGCCCTACGTAATGCCTCTAAATAAGGGTCGGGATGCGGTTTACCTCGTTTTACATCTAAAGCCGAAATAACATTACTCTTATGGAATATATCAGGGAAATGTTTTTGGATACTTTCTAAAAGTGTGATTTGGGCCGAACCTGTTACAACAAATAGTTCGTATCCTTTTGTTTTTAATAATTTACAGAACTCAAGGGCTAAAGGCATTGGTTCTACTTCTTCGAGCTCTTCAAAATACTTAGCTTTAAGTTGGTATATTTCCTGACATCTCTCTTTGCTAATTTCTTTGCCATGGATTTTTTTATAAATATCACCGATGGTATCTGCAGCAGGTTGCCCTTCATTCAAATATACATCTTCTATGGCCATTGGGAGTTGGTGCTCGCTCATTGCTTTCACCCAAGCTAAGCTATGATTGGGTAATGAGTCAAACAGAACACCATCCATATCAAATAAAATGGCTTTTGGGTTAAATTTAGAAAAATTGTTTTCTGATAAATAAGTCTTAAACATAAAGATTTGAATTGTCTTGTTGGGAACAAAGGTATAAAATATAAACAAAACCAAAGAAAGCCCAACAGCCAATTATAGTAAGTTGTAAAGTTATTAAGGTCTTTTTGTATAAAAAGAGAGATGTATGAATAAAAAGTAAATATTCCTATTTTTATGATACTTTAGAGAAAAACTTCTTTATATAGATGTGCTGAGTAAACTTTATTAAGTAACTTTGTAGTTATTATTTTAAAAATAAATAGGGATAATCTTGGGTGATTTTCACCCCTGTTATGTTTAAGTTTGAAATTGATAGAAAACATATATTATTTTAATTAACTAAAAACACTATGGCAGACAAAAATTTGAATTTGTTAGCTGATTTTCCAGTTGTCTCCAATGAGGAGTGGATGGAAGCGGTTAACAAGGATTTAAAAGGTGCTGATTTTAGCAAAAGACTTGTTTGGCGAACCAATGAGGGTTTTGAGGTGCAACCATTTTATCGTGCAGATGATGTGGATAACCTGAAAGCTCAAAATGTGAAGCCAGCACAATTTCCTTACGTTAGAAGTACAAAACCCAACAACGATTGGTTGGTGCGTCAGGATATCAAAGTGCTTGACGCAAAAGTTGCTAATAAAAAAGCACTTGACCTTCTTCAAAAAGGAGTTACATCACTCGGTTTCGATTTGAATGGCGTTCAGGAAGTTACTAAGGAGTTTATCGATGATTTGCTTAGCGGTATTGTTCCAACAGCTGTTGAGTTAAATTTCGACTTATGTGTAAGTAAAGCTCCTGGTTTGGTAACATTGCTAACCAATTATTTCAAAGAAAATGGATATTACGATGATCCATCACTTCTTGTTGGTTCAATAGACGTTGATCCACTGAATCGCATTCTTAAAGGTGGTGTAGATTTGAATGAAGAGTTTGTTCTCAATATCACTAAAAAAATCATTGAAGCTGCAGCTGGATTACCTTTCTATCGTGTAGTTGGCGTTAATTCATCAACATTAAATGATGCAGGAGCCTATGCAGCTCAGGAGTTGGGTTACGCACTTGCTTGGGGTAATCATTACTTAAGCTCTTTGATTGAAGCGGGCGTTGATAAATCGCTTGCAGCTAAAAAAATCAAATTTAATTTTGGCGTAGGCAGCAATTATTTTATGGAAATTGCCAAATTCCGCGCTGCTCGTATGCTTTGGGCACAAATTGTGATGGCATATCAACCCATTTGTCACCGTGAATGTACGAATAATTTACCTGACGGACTTTGTCGTTGTGCTGCAAAAATGAGAAGCCATGCAGTGACATCAAAATTCAATCAAACTATTTTTGATGCAAACGTAAATATGCTTCGTACCCAAACTGAGGCTATGAGCGCCAGCATTGCAGGTGTCGATTCATTGACTGTGTTGCCTTATGATGTAAGTTTCAGAAATCCAGATGAGTTTTCTGAAAGAATTGCACGCAACCAGCAGCTCTTATTGAAAGAAGAGAGCCATTTCGACAAAATTATTGACCCATCGGCAGGCTCTTATTACATCGAAACATTGACCAACGAATTAGCAAAACAAGCTTGGGAAATTTTCTTGAATGTAGAAGAAAAAGGTGGTTTCTTTGCTATGGTAAAAGCCAACGAAGTGCAAAAAGATATCCAAGCTTCAGCAGCAAAACGCTTGAAAGCGGTTTCTTCACGTCGTGAGGTGCTTCTTGGAACCAATCAGTTCCCAAATTTTACCGAAAAAGCAATTGAGAAAGTAGATCAAGAAAAATTGGATGCAGTAGAAGGTTGTTGCGGTGATAGCAATTCGCCAGTGATAGCATTGCGACCAGTGCGTGCTTCAAGTGAGTTTGAAAAGCTTCGTTTTGATACAGAGAAAGCTGCAAAAACACCAAAAGTATTTATGCTTACCATTGGTAATTTGGCGATGCGTTTGGCAAGAGCTCAATTCTCTTCCAATTTCTTTGCTTGTGCAGGCTATGAAATCATTGATAATCTCGGTTTCAAAACCATTGCAGAAGGAGTTGAAGCAGCTAAAAAAGCAGATGCAGATGTTGTTGTTCTTTGTTCGAGCGACGATGAATACGTAGAATTTGCACCTGAGGCGTATGAATTAAGCAAAGGCTTTGCTCAGTTTGTGGTAGCGGGAGCTCCTGCTTGTATGGATGAGCTGAAAGAGAAAGGAATTGAACATTTTATCAACGTTCGTTCCAATGTACTTGAAACTTTGCAAGGATTTAACGCTTTGTTGTTGAAGTAAAATATTTAGAGTTTTGAATAGTTATCAAACAATCTGAATAAAAACTTGTTTTTAGTTGAAGACATTATTAATTATTCAAAACTTTATACACAATAAAAAATGAAACATACTGTAAAAGAGTGGTTTTTAGTTACCCGCCCGTGGGGATATCCGGTTTCTTTGTTTCCGGCAATAATTGCTTTGTCCTACGTATTTTATCTTTATCACTTAGGTGGTGGAGTGATGGAAGTGAATTGGTGGTATGGCGTGATTGCGACCATCGGTGCAGCCATTTGGCAAGCTTCTGGTAATATGATGAGCGATTATTACGATTATAAGTACAATGTGGATCGGATAGAAACTTACGGTACAGGGCGAATGTTGGTCGAAAAAGTATTTACACCCAAAGAGGTCTATAATTATAGCCTCACTTTGATGGGGGTTGGTACTGTTATAGGTCTTTTTTTCATCATAGGCTTACCGTCAGATGCTCGTCTAAACCTACTTTGGATAGGCTTAGTAGGTGCATTTGGTTCGTACTTTTACTACTATATGAAATTCAATGCATTCGGTGACTTAAATATATTCATTCTTTATGGTCTATTTATAGCCTTAGGTACTTTTTTAGTTATGACAAATGAGCTTTCGTGGCAAATTATGTTGATAGCAGGAGGTCCTGGGTTAATCATTGTAGCGGTGCTTCACGCCAATAATGTGCGTGATATCAAACACGATACAGTGGTAAATATCAAAACCTTTGCAATGGTTTTAGGCTTAAAAACCTCAAAACAGTATTACGCATTTTTATTAATAGGAAGTTATGTGTCGATAATTATTGCAGTAGTGATTCAAATTCTTCACCCTGTAAGTTTAATCGTGCTTTTATCACTACCATTGATGGTGAAAATGATAAAAAAGATGAATACAGCGAAGATTGAAGAGCCAGAGTTGATTAAGATTTTAGATGAAGAAACAGCTAAATACTATTCAGCATTTGCAGTATTATTGATACTATCTAATTTTATAGCCGGATTTATTGTAAAATAATGAGAAACAAACCGATCATCCCCATTTCTTTAGCCACATTATTGTGGTTTTTGATGTTTTCAAAATGGACAAGCCATCTCTTCAATTTTTGGATTGGAATTGCCATTTCAGCATCAATTCTAATGCTTTTGGCATTTTATTTTAAGCCAAATATCAAAAAGCAATTTCAATGGAGCGGTAAAGCAATATTGTGGGGATTGGTATCGGCAGTAGCACTTTGGATTATTTTCTATCTGGGAAATTATTTTTCATCCCTGCTTTTTGGCTTTGCTCGCGAGCAGGTTGAAGGAATTTATGCCCTGAAAGATGGAAATAACAAATGGCTCATTGCATTGGGTTTGATTTTCATAATGGGTCCGGCGGAAGAGATCTTTTGGCGTGGCTATGTGCAGCAATCTTTTGTGAAAAAATACGGTGAGTGGAAAGGTTTTATCTTTGCAACACTCATTTACAGTTTGATTCACATTTGGTCGTTCAATTTTATGCTGGTTATGGCAGCATTGGTTTGCGGCATTTTCTGGGGATTGATGTATCGATACAATAAAAACTTAGTGCCACTTATCATTTCGCACGCTGTGTGGGATGTGGCAGTTTTTATTCTTTTGCCCATTTAGTTTTTTATAAAAAAAAGTAAAAAGCCAATAAGATATAAGATTAAGAAATAAATAAAACTATCAAAAAACTTTTCTGTATAAAAACAGAACATACGTATAGTTATTTGATGAAAATCAAAAAGAAAAAAATATGAAACCTGATTTTAAAAGTATCAATATCGAAGATTTTTCGATTGGAACAGCAGCTCCCGAATTAAACGGTTCGTGGACAACGCCTGAGCAAATAGAGGTGCAGCCTGCTTATACAAAAGAGGATTTGCAAAAGATGGAGCATTTGAATTATGCTGCTGGAGTTGCACCTTTCCTACGTGGACCCTACAGCACAATGTACGTTATGCGTCCTTGGACAATTCGTCAGTACGCTGGTTTTTCGACAGCCGAAGAGAGTAATGCTTTTTATAGACGCAACTTAGCAGCGGGTCAAAAAGGACTTTCTGTTGC
>CAYFRA010000011.1:0-18242 GCA_964345395.1 uncultured Paludibacter sp.
CAGGTTGACAGTTTCGTGCTTATAAACCCACCCGAACGCAAATCCCCAAACCGTTAGCAAAAATTAAATTCGACATTATGAAACAACATTTATTTTTAGGAAGAGTAATTTTTGTGGCGATAAGTCTGTTTACTTAATTCAGTTGTCAAAAAGATGATGAGTTTCCAATAAATGAAACGAAATTCGTAGTTGATAAAATATATAATTACAACAATGACCTCGTGGCAGAATACTTTTACGACAATCAAAATAAACTTATCAAAAAGTACGTAACTGAACATTTAGGTAATGGTTATCAGCAAGAATGGGCATCTTACTCAGATGAGTTTGAATATCAAAATGGTCTTGTTTCAAAAATTATCCATAAAGACATTTCGCACGATATGTTTAGTTATGAAACCTATATTTACTACAATTCTGGTAGGGAAATAACTAAAACAGAAGTATTTAAAAATGGTCAACAAAATTATCAGTACTTGGGACTACCACAACATTTATTAAAAATTCCAATTTATTTTTGTTACCAAAAAACGATAACGACAGATATCAGAAAACAAAAAAACTCACAAAACAAAATGGTTGTTGTTTTGTGAGTTTTTTATAATTAATATGCTTTTATCAAATTAATCTTCGAGAAAGTTGGGGTAGATATAATCTGTTGGTGGCACAAAGTTTTCTTTGATAGTTTGCGGCGATACCCAACGCAATAGGTTGAAGATAGACCCCGCTTTGTCATTGGTTCCTGAAGCTCTACCACCGCCAAATGGTTGTTGATCTACAACTGCACCTGTGGGTTTGTCGTTGATGTAGAAGTTACCTGCCGTATGCGTCAAGCGTTTGGTCATATATTCGATATTGGCTCTGTCTGACGAGAATATTGCTCCTGTTAGGGCATAATCGGTAGTTGTGTCCAATATATCCATTGTTTCGTCTAATTTATCTGGCTCATACACATAGATGGTAAGAATCGGACCGAACAACTCTTCTCTCATAGTGATATAGTCAGGTTTTTTTGCTAAGATAACTGTAGGATAGATGTAGTAGCCTTCCGACTTATCATAATTTCCACCCAATATCACTTCCGCATCAGGTGAAGCTTTGGCATCATCAATCGCTTTTGATAACTTCTCAAATGCCTCTTCATCTATAACTGCATTAACAAAATTGGTAAAATCTTCTGGAACGCCAGTTTTGATTTTTGCTAAATCATCAGCTAAATATTTTTTCACATCGTCCCAAAGGTTGGATGGGATATAAGCTCTTGAAGCGGCAGAACATTTTTGTCCTTGATATTCAAAAGCACCACGAGTAAGTGCAGTAGCTACCTGTTTTGCGTTGGCTGTTTTGTCAGCAAACACATAATCTTTACCGCCTGTTTCGCCTACAATGCGTGGGTATGCTTTGTATTTCTCCATATTGTTAGAAATTGTTTTCCACATACTGTTGAACACGGCTGTTGAGCCAGTAAAATGCAAACCAGCAAAATCGCGGTGATTGTATATCACATCGGCAGCTTCACGACCACCTACATAAACCAAGTTGATAACTCCATCAGGAAGACCCGCTTCCATCAACACCTCCATAATCAGATGTGCAGAATAGACAGCATTTTTAGATGGTTTCCAAACGATGGTGTTGCCCATCAGTGCAGGAGCACCACCAAGATTAGCTGCTATAGAGGTAAAATTAAATGGAGTAAGTGCAAAAACAAATCCTTCTAAAGGACGCCACACTGTGCGATTCCATATTCCAGGAGCGGAATTGGGCTGCATAGCGTAAAGCTCTTGCATATTTCTTACATTGAACTTAAAGAAGTCAATTGTTTCGCAAACAGCGTCAATTTCAGATTGAAAAGCATTTTTGGATTGACCAATCATAGTAACCGCATTGAACTTTGAGCGATAAGGGCCTGCAATAAGTTCGGCAGCTTTCAAAAATATAGCAGCACGACTCTCCCATCCCATCGCTTCCCAAGCAGGTTTGGCTTTGAGTGCAGCATCGATAGCCATTTGCACATGCGACTGATCACCTTGGTGATAGTGTCCCAGCAAATGTTGGTGATTGTGTGGCGGACGTATATCAAAAAGATTGTTGGTTCTCACCTCTTTGCCATCAATAATCATAGGAAGATCCAATCCTCCTTTGTTGAGTTCTGCCAATGTTTGTTGCAACTCTTTTCTCTCTTTCGTGCCCGGAGCGTAGCTCAATACGGGTTCATTTTTTGTTTCCGGTAATTTAAAAATTCCTTTAGACATATCAGTTAATTCGTGTGTTAAGTAATAGATACAAATTTACAAAAAAAAAGAGGAATGACTATCTCAAATAAGGAATATAAATGAATATATTGATTTTTTACAATTTTATCTGCTTTTTGATTCAATATTCCGACTTTGATGTGATATCACAATCTGCCACGTGTCATCCGAATGGAAAAGATACTACAAAAAAACAAACCTCAACTCGATTTTATTAAAAATACGAGTTGAGGCTAAATCTCTTTTTTCTCACTGTTTAACTACAATGTGCTGAATAAAATTCAGAATAATCAGTTTTTCAAACTATTTAATATTCTTCTTCGTTAAAGAAAAAATCTTCTTTTGTCGGGTAATCGGGCCAAATATCTTCAATCGACTCATATATTTCACCCTCATCTTCGATCTCTTGTAAATTTTCTATTACCTCCATAGGTGCACCCGAACGAACTGCATAGTCGATCAACTCATCTTTTGTAGCAGGCCAAGGTGCGTCTTCAATTTTTGAAGCAAGTTCTAAGGTCCAATACATATCTATATCTCTAAATAATTAATTAATAAAATAGATTTCTCTAATTTTCCGCAAAAATACAATTTAATTTTCAATTAAATGGGTTGTTCCCAAATAATTTCTTTTTTGCTATCATCCATCAGCAATACGCGTGCCAAAACAAAAAAGTAGTCAGATAGGCGATTTATATACTTTAGTGTCAGTTCATCGACCGGAAAATGAGCACTCATCGTAACTATTCGTCTTTCGGCTCGGCGTGCCGTAGTGCGACAAATATGGCTAACGGCTGCCTTTTGGCTTCCTCCGGGCAAAATAAAATGCTTGAGAGGTGGCAAGTTCATCTCTAAGTTATCAATCTCTCTTTCAATCTCCTCTACATACTCCTCACGCATAGTTGAGGCGGCTTTATATTCCATTTTTGAGGTGTCGGTAGCTAAGTTTGAACCTACGGTGAAGAGTAGATTTTGCACTTTTTGTAAAAAAAAGGCATGTTCTTCTTTGACATCAAGCGAAATTAGAAGTCCGATTTGGGTATTAAGTTCATCGACAGTGCCATATGCTTCTAAACGCATATCTGACTTTTCGACACGTGTGCCACCAATCAAGCCCGACTTGCCTTTATCGCCGGTTTTTGTATAAATTTTCATTTTAATATTTCATTTTATAAGTCCGTTTTGGAAAGCTTTTGTTGAAAAACAAAATGCCCACCCGATATAAATTGATACTGCTGGTAACCAGTTCGTGAGTTCTGATTTTTTTCCAAGCTTGGGTCATCTCTTTTGACCAATATATATCATCAAAAATGAAAACAGTATTGGGGTGTATATAGTTCAAACATTGATTAAAATAGTTGAGTGTAGCTTCATAAGTGTGATTGGCATCAAAATAAACAACATCTAAAGTACCCATCTCTACCAATGTTTCTTGCAATATATCATCAATATTACCCACTTTCAAATCGATGTTTTTGATCTCTAATTTATCAAAACTCTCTTGAGCTATTTTAGCAATATCCTCACTCCCTTCGATAGTAACACATTTGATATCTTGCCGGGGTGATGCCAAATAGGCTGTGGTAACACCGAGCGAAGTGCCGAGCTCAAGCACATTTAACGCTTTCGTAAAATTGACAATGCGAAAAAGCAATTGGCCCCATTTGGCACCTTGCAAAGAGGTTTTGGCTATCTCTCTCACCATCATTTGTCGGTCAACTCCCGTGCCATACTCCTTTATATTCACCATCCTATCATCAAAATAGAGATTGTCACGCAAATCCTCGATCTTAGGAAACACATAAAAAGGGTGTTTCTCGTAAATTGCATTATGCGTAAAACGATAGAGGTAAGGCGAATGAATACCGTGCCCTTTTGTGTTTTTCGCAGTGGTTAAGTGGCGAAAATATTTTGACCCACGCCATAATAAGTTTTTCATCTTCTCAATAAGTTCAATATTTATCTTTTATCTGATTACAAAAAACGGTGTGAAAATACAAACAATTTTGAGACTTTACAAGTTTCAAATAAACACACACTCACGGGGTGACTTGGAGTAACCCCATGAGTAGTATCAATTCTAATCTTTCTTCCTTGCTCTTTGCTCCTTGCTCTTTCTAACTTTACAAACTTTCAACTACCTAACTTTCTTTAATTTGTTACCTTAAACTCTACCCTGCGATTTCTAGCTCTTCCCTCGGGGGTTGAGTTGCTGTCAATTGGTTGTGATGAGCCGTGTCCTTTATACAAAATGCGATTTTCATCAATGCCTTTTAATGTCAAATAATAGAACACAGCACGCGCACGTCTCATTGATAAGTCTAAATTGTACTCTTCCGTTCCAATATTATCGGTGTGACCATCAACTTTGAGTTTATAACTTGGGTTAGATTTGAGCACTTCATAAGCGTGGTCGAGTAAAGGGAATGACTCTACTTTTATCACTTGGCTATCAAACTCAAACTCAATTTTTTCAAGTAAAGATATCATCTCTGTTACTTCATAGGGGCAGCCATTATTTTCAACTGGACCAGGAATATCAGGACACTCATCAAGATAATCAGGCACACCATCGCCATCGCTATCGAGCGGACAACCATCTTTATCAACCACTACACCTTTTGGCGTGTTGGGACATTTGTCTAAATAATCAGGCACACCATCGCCATCGCTATCGAGTGGGCAGCCATCTTTATCAACCACTACACCCTTTGGCGTGTTGGGACAGCGGTCGAGATGATCTGGCACTCCGTCACCATCGCTGTCAGGATATGTTTCGACAACAGGAACCAGTCTGTTTGTTTTTCCAAATGATAGCACAAGCCCCAACATATGTTGCCCGTAGGCATCGTTATGAGGTTTTTGAATCACTTTGTCGTGTGTATCATGATTGGTGAAATTGTAGAGGTACTTATACTGTAAAGCAAAAGTTTGATTAATTTGAAATTTTAAACCAGCACCAATAGGAGCAATGAAGTCCATCGGAAAAACATCTATATCTGCTCTCTCACCACTATAATTGGCAAAACCCATCCCAGCAGTAATAAAAGGAGCCAACTTGCTGCTTTCAGGTAGTAAATAGCCATTGTTAAATTTATACTCAAGAAGCATAGCGGCATCTAATTTTTTTCCCTTAATCTCCTCTCCAGCAAACTCAGCTTTATTTGAAAGAAAGCCAAATTCTCCATAGGAACTTTGAAGACCAAAATTGAAAGAAGGGTTGAGATAAATGTTGAAATTGGCAGCTCCCATCAACTGTGGGTTGTCAAACTTGAATAAGCCACTACCGAGGTCGCCTTGGTACTCATTTAAACCACCAAAAAGACCTATTGCAATTTTCTTCTCATTTGTTTGTGCCGATAACATAGTAGTGAGTGCAATCACCACAGATAATAGTATGGTTTTTAGTTTCATTTCTATTGTTTTTATTGTTGATTTAGATTTTGTTTACAAATAAATAATTCAAAGTACAAAGATACAATTTAAAATATAATCTCTATCTAAGCAGATCGAAAAGATTTTTTAAGCCCGAATTTTAAGGAAAACTTGAAATTTATCAAACAAAATTTTATATCTTTGAACTGTATAAGAATCATAATTGTTTTATACCGTCCTATGAATCCAATGCTTTTATATATACTCGAAGCGATTATTGCCCTTTTGGTAATTGGTACATTGCTGGTGATCATTTTTGAAAATGATAAGCCTTCACGTCAATTTGCTTGGATTCTGATTGTAATTTTTCTTCCTATTGTTGGGCTGTTATTATACGGATTGTTTGGACAAAACCGTAGGAAACGAAAAATTTACAGCAATGATAAGGTGCTAAAAATGCAGCAAACGGCCCATTCTAATATCAGCTTAGAGACACTGAATCGGATAGGCTTAAGCGAACGCCATTTGAACCTCGTAAAGCTTTTACACGAAAATGCCTACGCTATGCCCTACATCATGAATGAGATAGAGGTGCTCAGTGATGGAGAAGAAACTTTTGATGCTTTTATAAAAGCAATGCAAAATGCAAAAAAACATATCCATCTGCAGTTTTATATCATTGGTGACGACAATATCTCGAACCAAATTAGAAGAATTCTTATTGAGAAAGCAAAAGAGGGGGTAGAAGTAAAAATCATTTATGATTATTTAGGCAGTTTCAGCTTGTCAAAAAAGTTTATTCGCTCGCTCAAAGATGCAGGTGTAGAGATGAAGCCATTTCTACCGCTCAAATTTAGTTTTATTCGCAGCCATATCAACAATCGGAACCATCGTAAAATGATTATTGTTGATGGTGATATTGGTTTCATTGGTGGCCTCAACTTAGCCGATCGATATTTGCACGGAAATAATCTTGGGCAATGGCGTGATACTTTTCTTCAACTTCAAGGAGCAGCAGTTCAGGGATTGCAATTGCAGTTTTTGATTGACTGGGGCTTTGTAACAGGTGAAGAGATTATGGATAAAAAATATTATCCAGAACCTGTACTTTTCCCAAAAATGAATTTGGTGCAGATCGTATCAAGTAGCCCCGATGCAGATCATTCAAATATTTTGCAAGGGATGATAGCATCAATGATGTCGGCTCGCGAATATGTTTACATCCATACTCCTTACTTTGTTCCGAATGAAACACTTTATAATAGTATGAAAATTGTGGCGATGAGTGGTGTGGATGTGCGTTTGATGGTTCCGCATAAGTCAGATTCGCAGGTTGTTACAGCCAGCATGGTAAGTTATTTTGAAGAGTTGATGCAAGTAGGGGTTAAAGTTTTACGCTATTCAGGCGGATTTTTACATAGCAAATCCATTGTTATCGATGATATCATCTCTATTGTGGGTTCTTGCAATTTGGATGAGCGAAGTTTCGAAACTAATTTTGAAGCCAATGCTTTTGTCCTTTGCCAAGAAACTGCCCAAACTCTTCGAAAACTTTTTATTGAGGACAGCAAGCAATGCATAGTTTTAGATTTAGAACGTTGGCAAAAGAGAAAACTAAGGAATAAGTTCAAGGAGCGTTTGGCACGTCTGTTTAGTCCGTTGATGTAACTTTCAAATTAGTGTAATTATGACCGAACAGCAAATCAAAAACCTTTTGGATCAAGCTGTTGAATCATACAACAATGCTGGGTTTATCGAACACGATCCAGTTCAGATTCCACATCGTTTTAGACGTAAAGAAGATATAGAAATAGCTGGCTTTTTAGCTGCATCAATCGCTTGGGGAAATCGCAAAAGTATTTTGAAAAATGCCAATCGAATGATGGATATAATGGAGAACGCACCTTATGAGTTTATAACCGACAATTATGCCTTGAAAGAGAATAGAGCATTGATTGAAACTTTTGTGCATCGAACATTCAACGGTGGTGATCTTTATTTTTTTCTACAATCTTTGCAAAATATTTACCAAAATCATGGTGGTTTGGAGAAGGTATTTACTACAGGTTTTGATAGCGATCAGACGATAAAATCAGCTTTATCATATTTTAGAAAGATATTCCTATCCATTCCGTATGAAAAAAGAGTAGAAAAACATCTCTCCAATGTCGAAGCCAACTCAGCCGCCAAGCGACTCAACATGTTCCTTAGGTGGATGGTTAGAAGTGATGAAAATGATGTAGATTTTGGTTTGTGGAAGGGAATACCTATGTCGGCTTTGATGCTTCCTTTGGATGTGCACACTGGCAATGTGGGCAGGCAATTGGGATTGATAGTGCGAAAGCAAAATGATTGGAAAGCAGTGGAAGAGATTATGTTTCATTTGCGAAAGTTTGATAAAAGCGACCCAGTGAAGTACGATTACGCACTCTTTGGGATGGGGATAGAGGCAAAGAATGCTAATGTGAAATAGCGTTTTATACATAAAAACCTAATTATTGAAAAATTAAAATGAAAATTTTTGAAACTTCTCAAATAAAACAATTGGACCAATACACCATTGAAAATGAGCCAATATCGTCAATAGATTTGATGGAAAGGGCTGCCGCTGCTTTGCTTAAAACTTTTAAGAAAGAGTTTTCAATAGAGCGTAAATTTTTAATATTGGCTGGTCCGGGTAATAATGGTGGTGATGGTTTGGCTTTGGGGAGAATGTTGCTGCAGGAGGGTTATGAGACGGAGGTTATTTTGTTTCATACTAATAAGCTGAGCGTGGATTGTCAGCAAAACAAACTTCTATTACAAACACAGTTTCCTCTTTTTTTTAGCGAACAGATAGATGAATTTAGTTTGCCGATCATTGAAGAAAACCGGATCATTATCGACTCTTTGTTTGGTTCAGGTCTTACTCGCCCATTGGAGTCGCCGTATGACAAAATAGTGGAGTGGATCAATCAACATAACAATTTGGTAGTTTCTATCGATATGCCTTCGGGCTTGGGTGGAGAAGAGTGTGCTATAGACAACCAGCTTGTTGTAAAAGCCGATTTAACTTACACTTTGCAATTTCCAAAATTAGCAATGATGTTTGCCGAAAACGAACAATTTGTTGGACGTTGGTCGGTAGTAGATATTCAACTTCATCCTCAGGCTATTGAGATGGCAACAACCCCTTATCATTATCTTGAAAAAGAGGATGTAAAACGCCTGCCGAAAGAGCGAAGGAGGTTTGCTCACAAGGGTGATTTTGGAAAACTATTGATTTGGGCAGGAAGTGTAGGGATGGCTGGTGCAGCAACTTTAGCGGCAAGAGCAGCCACAAGAAGTGGTGCAGGTTTGGTTTATATCAATTCAGAAATAGAAAATCGTTCGATATTACAAATAGCGATACCCGAAGCTATTTTTATAGATAGTATTACACCCTTAAGTCGGTTTTCCAATTATGTTTTTGGACCGGGCATTGGAGTTGATAAATTAGCGATAAATCGCTTGAAAACTCATTTGAATCGCCTTACAAGCTCCATCATTTTGGATGCAGATGCACTCAACATTTTGTCAAAAAACAGCAATTTACTGTATAAGCTACCTAAAAACTCTATTTTAACTCCTCACCCTAAAGAGTTTGATAGATTGTTTGGAAACTCAATCAACAGCAAAGAGAGATTGACAAAAGCTTTAAAAATGTCCGAGCTGTATCAAATTATAATCGTATTGAAAGGAGCTAACACAGCAATTGTTTTACCTACTGGTAACGTGTATTTCAACTCAACTGGCAATCCAGGCATGGCAGTGGGCGGAATGGGTGATGTGCTATCGGGGATTATTGGCGGATTGCAGTCGCAGAATTATGATGCAGAACAGAGTGCTCTATTGGGGGTGTATCTGCATGGCTTAGCTGCCGATCTGGCTTTAGAAAAACAGTCACAAGAGAGTTTGATAGCATCAGATGTGATAGATTTTATCGGTTGCGCATTTAAGAAAATAGGAGAATAAGAGAATAAATATCCAAATAAATATTATGTTTATCTTGTTGAATTTGTTTAATTCAATATAAAGAGATATTTTTGTCCTAAATTAAATTTGGAAAATATCATCAATGAAAATATATCAATTCTTCAGAAAATACCACAAATGGTTAGGGGTAGTTTTAAGCATTTTGCTTATTCTCTTTGCAGTTTCTGGTATCATACTCAACCATCGTCAGTTTTTAGCAAAATACTCCGTTAGTCGCAATTATTTACCCAAAGAGTATCGCTACGATAAGTGGAATAATGCTTTGATTCGTGAAATGATTCCTATATCATCCGACACAGTGCTGTTTTATGGCAATGCAGGTGTATGGGTCAGTGATAGTTCGATGAACAAATTCAGTGATATGAACTCAGGTTTTCCTGACGGCATTGATAGTCGAAAAATATTCAAAGTAGTTGAACATCAAAACAACTATTATGCTGGAACGCTATTCGGCCTATATAAATACAACGATATAAACAAACGGTGGTATCAGCTTATTTTGCCCGTGAAAGATCAAAATGTGATGGATTTGCTCTCAAAGGGCGATTCGTTATTTGCTCTTACTCGCTCAGACTTGCTGCTGAGTGTCAATCAAGGTGATTTTGTTGAAAAAACTTTGCCCATACCTGAGAACTACGATAACAAAGTGAGCCTTTTCAAAACCATGTGGGTGGTTCACAATGGAGAGGTTTTTGGAAAAATAGGGATGTATGCGGCAGATGCTTTGGGATACATTTTGGTTTTTCTTACCGTGACTGGTTTGATACTTTTCTTTAATAAAAACAAATTCAAGAATAAAAGCATACGACTACATATTCGTAGACGATTAAGGAAACAGTATCAATGGAATTTGAAATGGCACAATAGAGTGGGATGGACAATGGCTCTTTTCTTGCTGATATCTACACTGACAGGAATGTTTCTTCGTCCGCCGTTGCTTATTCCTATTGCAAAATCGAGAGTTGCAAAAATACCTAAGTCGGAGTTGGCTCACGTCAGCCCTTGGTATGACATTATGCGTCGTGTTCATTTTGTATCAGATGAAAACCGCTATGTTTTTTCAACAACTGATGGTTTTTATTACTCTAATGATGAGTTGCAAACGATACATAAGTTTGACTCACAGCCTCCAGCAAGCGTAATGGGAGTTACAGTATTGGAAACGACAGACCAAAGTGTGCTTCGTGTAGGTTCTTTTGAGGGTTTGTTTGATTGGAATTATCAATCGGGTTATATTTATGATGTGTTGAAAAAAGAGGAGTATATTCCACCAAAAATTGCTGGACCACCTGTTGGTGATTACAAAGTGGTTGGTTACGGGTTTGATAGAGAAGGTAATAAGTTGGTTTTTGATTATATTTTAGGTAGTATCGGTGTAGAGGGTAATGAAATTGATTTTCCTGAAATGCCACACGAAATGCTTCGAAAATCACCTCTTTCTCTATGGAGTTTGGCTTTGGAAGTTCATACTGGGCGTATCCTACAATTTATGTTAGGCCCATTTTATGTGCTTCTCGTACCTTTGACAGGACTATTTGCTCTATTTATTATCATATCTGGTTTTGTTATTTGGTTTAAGTACCACCGAAAAAGAAAAAAATAGATCTAAAAAAAGGATAGAAATTAATAACTATCCTTTTTTTTATATTTAATATTGTTGTTTAGACCTCTCCTTCTGCAATCAAATATTCTGCAATTTGAACCGCATTGAGGGCTGCCCCTTTTTTGATTTGATCACTGACACACCAAAAAGTTAAGCCATTTGCGTTTGCTAAATCCTTGCGCACCCTACCAACATACACATCATCTTTTCCAGATAGATAAAGAGGCATTGGATATTCGTTTTGAGTGGGGTTATCCAGCAGCGTAATTCCTTTTTTGTTGGCAAGTGCTTTTATCGCTTCCTCTATATTAACAGGATTTTCAGTCTCTACCCATACACTTTCTGCATGTGCTCTCAAGGTAGGAACTCTCACACAAGTAGCACTAACGGCTATATCAGCGTGAAATATTTTACGCGTTTCATAATACATCTTCATCTCCTCTTTTGTGTATCCGTTGTCTGTAAAAACATCAATATGTGGGATGACATTGTATGCCAACTGATGAGCAAACTTTTCAACTCTTACTGGCTCATTGTTTACCAACTGCTTGTATTGCATTTCAAGCTCCTCGATACCGCTTGCTCCGGCACCACTTGCTGATTGATATGACGCTACGTGAACGCTTTTGATAGGAGATATTTCATTGATAGCTTGAAGAGGCACCGACATAATTGATGTCGTGCAGTTGGGGTTGGCTATGATGTTGCGAGGACGAGTTTTAGCATCTACCGCATTAACTTCAGGCACAACTAATGGCACGTCATCGTCGTTCCTAAAAGCACTTGAATTGTCAATCATTATAGCACCATGTTTGGTGATGTCAGCAGCATACTCTTTTGAGATAGTAGCACCTGCTGATACGAAAGCTATATCGATATTTTTGAAGTCATCGCCGTGTTTAAGCTCTTTTACAGTCAATTTTTCATTCTTAAATAAATAAGACTTACCTGCACTACGTTGTGACCCAAAAAGTGTTAGTTCTGTTATTGGAAAATTTCTTTCAGCAAGCACTTTCAAAAACTCTTGCCCTACGGCACCACTGGCACCTACAATTGCAACTTTCATTAGATGATTTTTTTATTTTCTTATATGACAATAATTTGTTTTTACAGACTTACATTAAGATCTGTGATTTTTTTAATATGAAATAGATTATTCTTATCATTATTATTCTATAAAGTTCAAATAAATGACTATTTTTGTATAATGTAAGATTTTATATAAAAACATCTGCAAAAATAATTATTTTTATGTTATAAAACATCCTTTTCTATGAAAAATATAAGAACGACATTTATTTTGTTAATAGCAATGCTCCCCATATTCTTGTTTGGGCAATCACGCATTCAATGGTCTGATGATTTTTCAGATGGTGATTTTACAAATAACCCAAGCTGGGGTGGAATGACAGAAAACTTTATTGTAAATAGCAGTGGGCAACTACAATCTGATGTTAGTGACGCTTCAAAGTCGTATCTATCAACACCTTCTGAAGTGTTTAGTGATGCGGTTTGGGAGTTTTGGGTTAAAGTTGATTATAATCCATCGTCATCAAATTTCAGTATCGTTTACATCGTTTCAGACCGTGCTGATGTGAGTGGAGATGTCAATGGGTATTATGTGCAAATAGGCAATACTGCTGATGAGATATCTCTTTACAAGCAACAAGGTAGCAAAAAAACAAAAATAATAGATGGTGCAGATAAGATTTTAGACACACAACCCAACATTGTAAAGATAAAAGTTACTCGTTCAAAAGAGGGTGAATTCAAACTGTATCGCCAACGTTTATCTCCCGCTGAAGGATTTAGTGATGAAGATTATGTATTGGAGGGGAGCGTAGTGGATAATGATATTCAGGGAAGTAAGTATTTTGCAGTCTATTTTAGCAATTCAAAAACCACCGGAAAACTTTACTATTTCGATGACATTCAAGCTGAAGGTGAAAGAATGGTTGATGATATTCCACCTGTTTGGAACACGCTATCTATCGTGAATATGAATACTTTACTCTTAGAGTTTTCAGAACCAGTAGATATAAGCAGTGCGATTTTTGATGTGGATAACGGCATAGGTAATCCATCACAAGTAAGCCTCTCAACAGATAAAACAAAAGTAACGCTCAAGTTTTCGAATAGCTTCGAGCGTGGAAAAATATATCGAGTAGAAGTGTTGAACTTGACCGACCTGGCTGGTAACTTTTTACTAAACACAGTTAAAGAAATAGGTATTTTTGAAGAACCCGCTGTAGGGGATATTATCATCAATGAAATCTTATTTGATAACAGTGCTGAAACAGCCGAATACATCGAAGTTTACAATCGTTCGAACAAAGTGATAGATATGAGCACGGTATTTTTCGGTGTACGCACAGCTACCCCATTCAAAGCTTCCAACTATTTTCCAAACAAAAGCTTTATGTTGCCACAAACTTATATGGCAATAACTACAGATGCTGATTTGGTACGAAGCTATTATGATGCACCAGAAGAGGCTAATATATTGGAGGTAGAAAAATGGTCGGCACTCAATAATAGCTCAGCCAATTTGCTTATTGGATTAGTAGGTGTAGCCAATGACACACTGTTTTTAGATGAAGTAACTTATGATGCAAAATGGCATCACAGCCTCATACGAAACACAAAAAATGTATCGCTTGAGCGAATCAATGCCGATTTACCAAGTAATGATGCAAGATCTTGGCATTCAGCAGCTACAACTGTCAACTATGGCACACCTGGATATAAAAATTCACAACATACAGATATTATCTCAGATGATTTTGCTAATGAAAAATGGCTTAGCATTGAGCCCGAAGTTTTCTCTCCTGACAATGACGGAATTGATGATATAAGTTTCATAAAGTACAAAACTGACGACACGGGATATGTTGGCAATGTGTTTATTTTCAACGCCGTAGGTTCGTTGGTAAAAGTTATTGCTCAAAACGCACTGCTTTCAAGTGAAGGATATTTCTCTTGGGATGGCTTGACCGATAGCAATAAAAATGTAAATCCAGGAGTCTATGTTGTTTATTTTGAGATGCTAAATAACGAAAAGGGTGTTAAAAAAGTGGAAAAACTACCGATTGTTGTTTCAGCAAGATAATCTTTTCAATATTATTTTATTGTCCTTAATAAAAAAGTTACCTTTGTATCCATTTTAAATTAACAAAAAACAAAAAATATAATGGATAAAATTAGTTATGCTTTAGGATTAAGCTTAGGTAATAGCTTGGTAAGTAGCGGTGTAGAATCTTTGAACTTTCAAAAGTTTTCAAAGGCAGTTCAAGATGTGGTTGAAAAAAATAGCCTTGAAATGTCATTCGAAGAGTCACAAAATATAATTCACAGCTATTTCACTGAACTTCAAGCCAAATTTAGTGAGCAAGTAATCAAAGAAGGCAAAGAGTTTTTAGAAGAAAATGCTAAACGTGCTGAAGTAGTTACAACAGATAGTGGTTTGCAGTATGAAATTCTTAAAGAAGGAAATGGTGAGATACCAAAAGCAAGTGACCAAGTAAAAGTACATTATCACGGCACATTGATTGACGGCAGGGTGTTTGATAGCTCTGTAGAGCGTGGTGAGCCAGCTACATTTGGTGTAACTCAAGTAATTCAAGGTTGGGTAGAAGCCCTTCAATTGATGCCAGTAGGTTCGAAATGGAGATTGTTTATTCCTTACAACTTGGCTTATGGAGAGAGAGGTGCCAGTGAGTTGATTGGTCCTTACACAACATTGATGTTTGATGTAGAACTGCTTGAAATTGTAAAATAAAAGGATTAGAATAATTATGAAAAACCGAAATTTATTACTGTTTTTTCTAATTGCAATTTTTTTGTCGGGATGTGCAACGAGCAACAAACTTAAAGATGTTCAAGATATTGCTATTCAGCCGGTCTTATCAAATGCTGTCGATTCTATGAGTTATGCGTTTGGTGTGCAGGTGGGTAGCGATTTTGCTGAAAACATCAAAACACTACCCGGCGGAGAAGCTAACAAAGATTTATTAATCAAAGGTTTTTCGCAGGCGTTAAAAGCAGACACAAATATGTGGATGGATAAAACCGCTGCACAAGAATATTTTAATAAATATCTAAAAAAAGAGAAAGAAAAAGAAGATAATATGAAAAAGGAGTTAGGCGAGAATTTCCTTGCCGAAAATAAATTAAACGAAGGTGTGGTAGAAACAAGTAGTGGCTTGCAATACCAAATAATCACATTGGGAGAGGGTGCTAAACCAACTTCATCAAGTAAAGTGAGGGTGCACTATGAAGGTAGAACCATTGATGGAAATAAATTTGATAGCTCTATAGATAGAGGTGAACCTACTGAGTTTTTCTTACATCAGGTTATAGCAGGTTGGACAGAAGGCGTGCAACTAATGCCAATTGGTTCAAAATTCAAGTTTTTTATTCCTTACAATTTAGCTTATGGTGAAAGAGGTATTCCTCAAGCTGGGATTGCGCCTTTCTCACCACTTATTTTTGAAGTTGAATTGATAGATATTGTAGAATAAGATTTTACTATGTAAGTAATTAAATTAAAAAATAAAATTCGAATGAAATCAAAAACACTTTTTGCAGTTTTGGGCTTAACTTTAAGCATCCTATTTACTGCTTGTAACGGTGGCGTTAATACAAAAAATGTAACGCTAAAGAATGAGACCGACAGCTTAAACTACGCTTTGGGCTTGATCAATGGAGAGCAAATTACAGCAAACTATTTTAGAAATGACTCTACAGGAGCTGATTTTCAGTTATTTATTGAGCAACTTGATAAAAAATTGAAAAGTAAAGGAAGTGGCGAATTGTTCGCACAGGGTGAGTATATTGGTGCAGTGCTAAAAAGCATGTTAGACAAAGGTCTTGATTTTAATGAAGACTTAAAAGCAGATGAAAAAATGCTTTTACAGGGCTTTATCAATGGTACTTTAGAAAAAAACATGGGTATCGAGCCTGCCGAAGCTGAAGTTTTATACCAAATGCTTGTACGTCAAATAATGGAAAAAAAGAAACCGCTAGATATCGGCAACTTTAATCCAGATGAAGAAAATTCAGAAAATTAATATCCAAACATTTAAAAGTTGAAGAAAATGAAAAATAAAATAGCATATCTATTTGGAGTTAGTATCATAGTATTGAGCTTCTTGTCTTGTGGTTCTGGGGTACCCAAATCAAATACCGTAAAGCTAAAAAATGAGTCGGATAGTTTGAATTATTTTTTCGGTTTATACAATGCTCACCGCTTAATAAGTGGTATGCCTTTGGATGAAGAAACTAAAGACAAACAGATTTCAGAATATATTGAAGGCTTGAACTCTGGACTCAAAAATGAAGCAACAGGAAATGATAATGTAGATCATTTAGTGGGTGACTTTGGTGGCTGGTTGAAACAACAAACTACCAACGGTCTATTCAACGATTCTACTTTGAAATTTAATTATTCTTTAATTCGTCAAGGTATGATCAACGGCTCTAAAAAAGATAAGATGCAGATGACTGTTGAAGAAGCAATGGACTATATCAACAAAACAATGATGGCACGCCAAGAGAAAATACAGCTCGAAAAATATAAAGAAGAGAAAGAGGCTGGTGAAAAATTTATTGCTGAAGCAAAAACAGAAGAAGGTGCTCAGGTAACAGAGAGCGGACTGATTTACATCGTTCAAAAAGAAGGTAGCGGAGTAAAACCTACAGACACAAACAAAGTAAAAGTAAACTACGTGGGAACTTTGATGAATGGAGAGGAGTTTGACAGTTCATATAGCCGTAATGAACCAGCTGAATTTGAGGTCAATAGAGTTATACCTGGCTGGACTGAGGGTTTGCAGCTTATGCCAGTAGGTTCAAAATACAAATTTATTATTCCTCAAGAATTGGCTTATGGTGCACAAGGCACGCCAAATGGTATCCCTCCATTTGCACCATTGGTTTTCGAGGTTGAACTCCTTGAAATTGTAGAATAAGAAAAATTAGACATTCTGTCTGAAAAAACACTTTTCATAAGCAAGTTGAAAAGTGTTTTTTTATTCTACATCTTCTTCAAACGCTTTTAATTTTTTCTCCGAATTGATTACATATCGAATCGACTCGTTTTTAAGCTGAGGGTTTAAAATGCTTTTCTCAAAATAATCATTCGGAATATGGATATTGGCCATCTCTAAAACAGAATAAAATAGAAGTTCAGAGCTTAGTTTTTTATCCTTGTTTTTCCACATTATTTTTAGCTTATCGCTATAAGTTTGACGATATTTTTCAGAAGTCCAAATAATCATTGGGACGTGAACTTCCATTGGTTGAGGGTCTGTAGAGCCATGAAATCCATAATCATTGTCATCATAAAGATTTTCTCCATGATCAGAGATATAAAATAGATACGAAACCGCATTTTGATTATTAAGCTTCTCAATTGTCTTAGATAAAAAATAATCGGTATATAAAATGGTGTTATCATAGCTATTAACCAACTCTTCTTTCATTCCTTTGCCCAAAACTGTATAGTCAGTTAATCCTTCCAAGTCAGGTTTGAAATGGCTGAATTCTTCAGGGTATCTCGTATTATAGCGAAAGTGGCTCCCCAAAGTGTGTAAAACGATAAGTTGTTTATTCTCATTTTTACTCAGAACCTCTTCAAAAAATGGCCATAAATTTTCATCATAATTTTCAATGCTGTCAAAATCCTTGATAGTAAAGTAAGACTTTGTTAAGCGTTTGGCCACACTTTGCATATATGGACTTGTAGCAAATTGATTGGCTAACCAATATACCGAGAAACCAGTTTCAAGAAATGCATCTAAAAAGGTTTTTTCATTAGCTATAGGGCTTAAATCCTGAGCATTAGCACGAGTCAATAAAATAGGGACTGAAATGGCTGTGTTGTTGGATTGTGTATAAACATTGGAGTAGCTCAGAATACTATCTATCTTTGATAAGTTTGGGTTAGTTTCGCGTTCATAGCCATTGATTGAGAAGCTCGCATAACGGGCAGATTC
>CAYFRA010000011.1:18342-32677 GCA_964345395.1 uncultured Paludibacter sp.
CTAATGAGTAAAAACAGATAAGTGAAAAGAATGAACACAAACAAAATAGCAAAAACAAAATAGCTCTGAATCAGCTCCAAAACTTCGTGATAATCTGTCTGCATCAACAACAAGACAAAGCCTCTTCCTAAAGGCTCTTTATAGAGAAAGAAATGCATCACTTCTAATGGCGAAAACAAGACAAGGACAAAAGCGATTACAAAAGCAACTTTCTGTTTAAAAATAAAAAATGGGATACTCAATACAGTAACAGACAATATAAATGTACCCAAAACCACATAAAAACTTGTTCCTATTTTAAGATAAAAATAAGCACCAACATAAAGTGGAAAAGTATAAATGATAAGTAAAATAAATTTTGCAATCTTATCAAAAAAGTAACTTTTACTTCTAATTGTTTTGTTGTTCATCATAAAGTTCTCTTACAATTTATCTCTTGGCTCTTATCATCCTGTCATTTTTAGAAATATCTTTACGGATGATGACATCTTTAAAACCACATTTGAGTAAAACAGATTTTACCTGATCTGCAAGTTGATAATGTGTTTCAAAATAGAGCGTTCCGTTTACATCTAAATGTTTTTTAGCAAATTCTGCAATTCTCTTATAAAACAACAAAGGGTCATCATCCTTTACAAAAAGAGCCATTTTGGGTTCATAATCAACTACATTTGCATCCATGTTTTCTTGCTCTTCTTGTGGGATATAGGGTGGATTACTGACAATTACATCATAAGTTTGGTATGTATGTGTCGGGATCAATATATCATCTTTTGTAAAATGAATCAACGTTTGATTGAGTTTTGCGTTTTGCATCGCCACCTCCAAAGCGTCTTTTGATAAATCGACTGCATATACCGCAGCGTTCGGGCGATTGTGTTTGACAGAAATAGGAATACAACCACTTCCTGTGCCTATATCCAATAGAGAAAAAGCTTGCTTGTTATCCCAGTCTTCCAAAATCCACTCTACCAATTCCTCTGTTTCTGGGCGAGGTATCAATACCGAAGGATTAACCTTAAAAGTTAATCCCAAAAACTCTGTTTCTCCTAAAACATATTGCAATGGTTCACTATCTTTGAGCCGATTGGTATATTCCATAGCAGTATTTTTTTGGTCTTCATTCAAAATGAGACCTTTATTTATCAACAATTGTGTGCGTGACATCCCAGTCAATTTTTCTAACAAAAAGATTGAGATGACATCTATTTCACTAACAGAGTAGATATCTTTCAATTCTTGATGTAAATATTTGACAAGTTGATTCATAATACAAAAATACAAAACAAAACTGTGTATTGATTGCTTTTGTTTGTGAAAATCATTTTTAAGTTATTCTCTTTATCAACAAGCTATTGTTTATACTTGAATTTTTTGTTATTTTTGTTGATTAATTCAATAATTACAACAAATAACACATAGCTATGCGACGAATCAGCACTTTACTTATTCTTACAATTTTCTTTGGTACCTTGTTCGCACAAAAACATATGAAACGCGAAATGCGAGCAGCTTGGATAGCCACAGTAGCCAATATCGATTGGCCAAGCAAACCGGGTTTAAGCCCCACACAGCAACGTATAGAGATGCGAGAAATGTTAGATAAATTACAAAAAAGCGGAATTAACGCTGTTGTTGTGCAAATACGACCTACTGCAGATAGTTTCTATCCGTCCGAATTGGAACCTTGGTCTTACTACTTGGGTGGCAAAAATGGAATGAGACCCAACCCCTATTATGATCCACTAAAATTCATCATCGAAGAGGCTCATAGTCGCTGTATGGAGGTGCATGGTTGGATCAATCCTTATCGGGTAACCAACGTAAATGGTCATATCAAATCACTTTCTCAAAATCATCTTTACCACAAGAGACCAGAGCTTTTTCTTGAATATGGAGGTAAGTATTATTTTGATCCCGGCTTAGATGAAACGCGTCAGTTTTTGAATCAAGTAGTTGCTGATGTCGTTATGCGTTACGATATTGATGCACTGCATTTCGATGACTATTTTTATCCCTATCCAATAGCTGGAAAAGAGTTTCCTGATGCTGAAACTTTTCGCAAGTATCCTCGTGGTTACACAGCTTCTCAAAAAGCAGATTGGAGACGCAATAATGTAAATATGGTTATTGCTGAGCTACAAAACACCATTAAAAGTTTGAAGCCTTGGGTGCAGTTTGGAATCAGTCCTTTTGGAGTGTGGCGCAATGACAACGTAGATAAACGCGGTTCGGCTACCCGTGCTGGTGTTTCTAACTACGATGATCTTTATGCAGACATATTGAAGTGGTTAAAAGATGGAGACATTGACTATGTTGTGCCGCAACTATACTGGGAAATTGGAAAAAAAGTGGCGGATTATGAAGTGCTTGTCAAGTGGTGGTCGGATAATACTTATGGAAAAAATATGTATATCGGTCTTTATGCTTCTGGTTTAGGCTCAAATAAAGTTGCAGCTTGGCAAAATGGAAATGAGTTGGCGCGTCAATTGAAAATGAATCAAGATTATCCCAATGTTGAAGGTGCAGTATATTTTAGTGCTAAGCCTATGTTGCGTAATCCAAAAGGCTTATTGGATACTTTACAAAATAATTATTATAAATATTTAGCCTTGCAACCTATTCCACGCAACATTGCAGGAGAGCCATCGGCACAACCACAAAACTTACGCATTGTCAAAGACCGAAAAGACGCTTATCTGATGTGGGATGAAGTGAATGAAGAAGGTGGTTGCAAAGTGATGTATTATGTGGTTTATGGTTTCAAAGGCAAAGAGATTGGCGATATGAATGATCCTTCCAACATCATCACGCTTACTACAGATTCTTGCGTAGATTTGAATCAAATGGAACACAAATTCAAAGGTAGAAACACCTTTGTGGTAACAGCTGTTAATCGTTATAAATGGGAAAGTATGCCAAGTTATGGGGTATCGAGAAAATTATAAAATTTGGAACAATAAATAATTAAAATAGATATGTATATTAATAGAGAAATTGTAGAAGGAATTTTTTATGTCGGTGTAAATGATCGAAAAACTCATCTTTTTGAAAATATGATACCGCTACATCAAGGTGTAACTTACAACTCATATTTGATTGTTGATGAGAAAGTTGCCCTTATCGACACTGTTGAAATGTCGTTTGGTGATGTTTTCATAGATAAACTCAAATCGCAACTTGGCGAACGTATGATTGATTACTTGATAATAAACCATATGGAGCCCGACCACTCAAGTTCCATCGAGATGATAAGAAAATATTACCCAAATATAACCATCGTAGGAAATAAACGCACGCTTGATATGGTTTATGGCTATTATTGTATAGATGATAATGTGCTTGAAATAGCCGATGGAGAATCTCTATCCTTAGGAAAACATGAATTGGAGTTTTATTTAACTCCGATGGTACATTGGCCTGAAACGATGATGACATACGAAAAAACTAAAAAAGTGCTATTCTCCGGTGATGCATTCGGTTGCTTTGGTACTTTAGATGGTGGCGTCATTGACGAAGAGCTTAATTTAGATAAATATTGGAACGAAATGTATCGTTACTATGCAAATATCGTTGGAAAATATGGCTCACCGGTGCAGAAAGCTTTAGAAAAATTGGGGCATTTAGAATTTGACTATATCTGTTCGACTCACGGCCCTGTATGGAAAGAAAATATTTCAAAAGTGATAGAAATATACGACAAACTGAGTCGTTATGAGGGTGATGCAGGTGTAGTTGTTGTATATGGATCGATGTATGGCAACACCGAAAGAATGGCTGAAGCTGTAGCGCAAGGCTTGGTTCAGTGTGGTATTAAAAATGTGGTGATGCACGATGTTTCACGTTCTCACGCTTCTGATATTTTAGCTGATATCTTTAAATATAGAGGCTTAATTATTGGTAGTCCAACATATTGCAATAGTTTACACCCAGAAATTGAGTCTTTGCTTCAAAAAATAGAATTACGTACTGTCAAAAATAGAGAGTTTGCCTACTTTGGATCTTTCTCTTGGTCGGGAGTTGTAGCTAAACGATTATCAGCATTTGGAGAGAAGATGAACTGGCGTATGGTCGACGAAAGTGTAGAAGAAAAAATGGGGTTAAAAAAAGAAAATTACCTCAAAGCCATTCAAATAGGTAAAAAAATGTTGGAGCTGATGGAGTTGCCTATTGTGAACAGCAAAGGACAATGTATTGATAGCTAACAAGGTGCAAATATAACAAACAAATAATCACCACTCTTTTTTTATTTTATAACTTAGGATAAAAAAAATTGAGTAAAAACACCAACTACTATGAACTACGGATTTGTAAAACTTGCAGCAGCTGTGCCATCTCTTCGGGTGGCTGATTGCGACTACAATGCAACTGAAATTATTCGCTCAATTCGCGAAGCTGATAAGAACAATGTGGAAATCGTTTGTTTTCCGGAGTTGAGCATCACTTCTTACAGTTGTGCTGATCTTTTTTTTCAGCAACAATTGCATCTGGATGCTGAAAAAGCCTTAGAGCGAATTTTGAACGAAACCACTCCTTTTGAACTTGTAGCCGTTGTAGGGATGCCTCTGGTGCTGAATGCTACGCTTTATAACGTTGCCGTGGTGATTAGTAAAGGACAAATCTTAGGTGTTGTGCCCAAGCATAATATTGTCAATAATCACGAGCGAAACGAGCAGCGCTGGTTCAGTTCAGGTGTTGATGTGCCCTTACAAAATATTGAGTTAGCGAAAAGAGATACATTTTTTGCCAAAAATATTCTCTTTGAATCTGAGCAATATCGATTTGCAGTTGAGGTAGGTGATGATTTATTGGCACTTGTCCCACCAAGTAGCTATTTAGCTCAACAAGGTGCTGATATTATTGTTAATCCAGCCGCTTTCAATGAGTTGGTAGGCAAACGAAATTATATAGAGCAAAGCATCAAACTGCATAGTGCCAAAACAAAAACTGCTTATCTTTTGGCATCAGCAGGATATGGTGAGTCCTCTACCGATGCAGTGTTTACAGGCAGTGCTTTTATTGCTGAGAAGGCAGAGATGGTGGCAATGACAGAGCCATATCAAATCAAATACCCTCTCTTAATCAGTGACGTAGATGTGCAAAAGCTTCAGGCTGACCGTTTAAGAGATAAAAATTTCTTTTCAGCTAAAAACATTGATACTCCTATTGTGCCATTTGAATATGTGCCTCTTTCCGCTTTTACGCTTAATCGAGAAATACCAAAACATCCATTTATCCCGTCTGAAAACAAAAGGGAAGAAACCCTGAATGAGATATTTAACATTCAGATTAGTGCTTTGGCAAAACGTTGGGAGCACACACGTTTGGATAAATTATACATTGGTGTTTCAGGTGGATTAGATAGCACTTTAGCTTTGATGGTATGTGTGGCAGCTGCCGATAAATTGGGTTACAGCAGAAAGCAAATTGCTGGTATAACGATGCCGGGATTTGGCACAACCAACCGCACGTATCACAATGCACTAAAATTGATGGAGGCATTGGGTGTCAGTATGCAAGAAATATCAATAAAAGAGGCGAGCCTGCTCCACTTCAAAGATATTGGGCATGATGTGAATTTGCACGATGTAACTTATGAAAATGTGCAAGCACGTGAGCGCACACAAATTTTAATGGATCTTGCCAACAAAAATAATGGGATGGTCATTGGCACTGGTGATTTGTCTGAAATGGCATTGGGTTGGTCAACGTACAATGGAGACCACATGTCGATGTACGCTATCAATAGCAGCATTCCGAAAACACTTGTCAAAACGCTAATTGACTGGATTTCCGACTCTCATGAAGGTAATGTAAAAACCATTCTGAAAGATATATTGGATACGCCTGTGAGTCCTGAGTTGCTACCTGCTGAAAACGACACAATCATTCAAAAAACAGAAGACATTGTGGGTCCTTACGAACTACACGATTTCTTTATATATTACTTCATTCGCTACGGGTTTTCACCTAAGAAGTTACTGTTTTTAGCTACAAATGCATTTGCAAATGAGTATAGCAAAAAAGAGATAAAAAAATGGTTAGATCTGTTTGTAAAACGATTTTATCAACAACAATTCAAACGCTCTTGTACGCCTGACGGCCCAAAAGTGGGAAGTGTAAGCTTTTCACCACGTGGTGATTGGATGATGCCAAGCGATGCTGCAACTCCATAAGTTTATCATTTTACAAAAACATACAGTTCTAACTCGGTTTTTTCAATTGAGTTCAGAGAGTTGTTTTTATATCTTTAGTTTGTTTTGTAAGAAAAATAACTTAGAAAACACCAATCCTTTTCTTAAAAAATAACTATCTTTGTAAGTTATAGTAAGTGGTTGTTGTTTCATTGCATATAACTTTCACTCACAGTAATATTATAGCAAAATAAATTCTGAAAATATTCCAAAAAAAATGAAATTAGGCGATTTTTTAAAAAAAATAATGGGCAATAAAGCCCAACGCGATATGAAAGAGATATCGCCAGATGTAAATAAAATTAAGCTTGCTTATCAAGAGATAGAAAAGTTGAGTAATGATGATTTACGTGCAAAAACTAATGAACTTAGACTTGTTATTCAAGAAACAATTGAAGGAGAAAATCAAAAAATTGCAGCGTTAAAGGAGAGTGTTGAGAGCACTGAGCTTCATCTTCGTGAAAAAATTTACAATGAAATCGATGAGTTAGAAAAACTAATTGTTGAAAAGATTGAGAAAGTTCTTTATGAGATACTTCCCGAAGCATTTTCTATTGTAAAAGAGACCGCTCGCCGTTTTACTGAAAATGAAGAAACCATCGTTACGGCAAATGATTTTGATAAAGATTTAGCAGCAAAATTCGATTTTGTTCGGATAGAAGGCGATAAAGCCATTTATAAAAATGAGTGGACTGCTGGAGGAACACTTATCAAGTGGCAGATGATTCATTACGATGTGCAGCTGTTTGGAGGTGTTGTTCTTCATAAAGGAAAAATTGCAGAGATGGCTACGGGTGAAGGGAAAACTTTGGTAGCTACTTTACCAGTGTTTTTAAATGCACTACCTGGCAGAGGTGTTCATGTGGTTACTGTCAATGATTACCTTTCAAAACGTGACTCTGAGTGGATGGGGCCACTTTATATGTTTCATGGTCTTTCAGTGGATTGTATCGACAAGCATCGACCCAATTCGGAAGATCGCCGCAAAGCTTATTTAGCAGATATTACTTTTGGGACAAACAATGAATTTGGTTTTGACTATCTGCGAGATAATATGGCTACTTCTCCACTTGATTTGGTGCAAAGAGCACATAATTTTGCAATTGTCGATGAGGTGGACTCGGTTTTGATTGACGATGCTCGTACACCGCTTATTATTTCAGGTCCCGTGCCTAAAGGAGAAGACCAACTTTTTGAAGAGCTTCGTCCAAAAGTGGAGAAGTTGGTTTCAACTCAACGACAATTGACCACAAAATATTTGGCTGAAGCACGTAGTATGATGAAATCGGAAGATGAGAAAGTGCGTGAAGAAGGTACTTTAGCTCTGTTCCGCTCATATAAAGGTATGCCACGAAACAAGGCACTTATCAAATATTTGAGTGAGCAAGGCGTGAAGACTGCGATGATGAAAACGGAGGAGATCTATATGGAGCAAAACAACAGACGTATGCCCGAGGCTGTTGACCCGCTCTATTTTGTGATCGATGAAAAGAACAACTCCATTGAAATGACTGACAAGGGTATTGATCTAATTACCGGTAACTCTGACGACCCGAATTTCTTTGTTCTACCTAATGTTGGTGAAGAAATAGCTGAATTAGAACGCAATACTTCACTCACTGCGGAGGAGAGACAAACAGCCAAAGATGAATTATTACAAAATTACTCGATAAAGTCAGAGCGGGTTCATACCATCAATCAGTTATTAAAAGCTTATACACTCTTTGAAAAAGATGTGGAATATGTTGTGATGGACAATCAAGTGAAAATTGTTGATGAGCAAACAGGGCGTATTATGGATGGCCGAAGATATTCTGACGGTTTACATCAAGCTATTGAAGCCAAAGAGAATGTAAAGGTGGAGGCGGCAACGCAAACATTTGCAACTATCACACTTCAAAACTATTTCCGTATGTATAGCAAATTGGCAGGGATGACTGGTACTGCTGAAACAGAAGCGGGTGAGTTGTGGGATATCTATAAATTAGATGTCGTGGTAATACCTACCAACCGCCCCATCGCTCGAAATGATATGGAAGATAGAGTTTATCGTACTAAACGTGAAAAATATCAAGCTGTAATCGATGAAATTGGAGTTTTGATTAAAGCAGGAAGACCTGTCTTAGTGGGTACAACTTCAGTTGAAATATCTGAATTGCTGAGCCGAATGCTTGATGGAAAGAAAATAAGCCATCAGGTTTTGAATGCCAAATTGCATCAAAGAGAGGCAGATATTGTTGCAGAGGCAGGACGAAAAGGCGTGGTTACCATTGCTACCAATATGGCGGGTCGTGGTACTGACATCAAGTTGAGCGATGAGGTGAAAGCTGCGGGCGGTTTGGCTATTATCGGCACGGAGCGCCACGAGAGCCGTCGCGTAGATAGGCAGTTACGTGGTCGAGCAGGACGTCAAGGCGACCCCGGTTCTTCTGTTTTCTTTGTCTCTTTGGAAGATGACTTAATGCGTCTTTTTGGATCAGAGAAAATAGCCGGCATGATGGATAAAATGGGATTCAAAGAGGGTGAAGTAATTGAGCACAGTATGATTTCAAAATCGATCGAACGTGCCCAACGAAAGGTTGAGGAGAATAACTTTGGTATTCGTAAGCGTCTTTTGGAATATGATGATGTGATGAATGCACAACGTGAAGTTGTCTATTCAAGACGCCGCAATGCTTTGATGGGCGAAAGAATCGGTATGGATATCTCAAATATGATTTATGATGGAGCTGAAACCATTGTGAATGATAGTAAAGAAGCTATGGATTTTCTTGGATTGGAAATGGATTTGATGAAGATTTATGCTATGGATTCACCCGTTGATGAGGAAAAATTCAATAGCTACAAACCTGCTGAACTGACTGATCTGATTGTGGATGAAGCTCATAAAACTTTCAAACGAAAAACCGATAAGATGTCTGAAATAGCAAACCCTGTTATTAAGAATATCTACGAAACCAAAGCTGATCAATACGAAAGTATTTTAATTCCAATTACCGATGGTAAACGACTCTTTAACATCACTACAAATCTGAAAAACGCCTATGAGAATGATGGAAAAGAGGTGATCAAAGATTTTCAGAAACAGACATTACTTTATGTAATTGATGATGAGTGGAAAGAGCACTTGCGCCAGTTAGATGATCTGAGACAATCCGTTCAGGCTGCAAGCTATGAACAAAAAGATCCGTTATTGATCTATAAATTAGAATCTTTTGGCTTGTTTAAAAATATGATGAACAGTGTCAATAGAAATGTTTTATCTATTTTGATGAGAGGTCAGATACACACCCGCGACCCACAAGATGTAAGACAAGGTGCTGCACAGCAACGCACTGACTACAGCAAATACAATACTGAAAAAAGCGAAGCATCAAGTGCTGCGAGTGATCCTACCAAACAAGATACCCGTGAAAGGCAGAAATCAGAACCAATACGTGTTGAGAAAAAAGTGGGAAGAAATGATCCTTGCCCTTGTGGAAGTGGAAAGAAATATAAAAATTGTCACGGTAAAGATTAATCAATTAAAAGCAGATAATTCAAATTACGAATTATCTGCTTTTTTTATCTTTCTATGATTTTAGAGGTTTACCCCTTTCGTAAGGAGTTGGAAAATAACACGCTGCATCATATTCAAAGCTACCCCTAACAGGCAAATAGGGTTCTCGTAGCAATACACGTCCCATAAATATCAGATCAACATTGCTGTTTTTCATAATATCTTCAGCTTTTTCAATAGAATCGACCAAACCAACAGTACCTGTTGTTAATCCTGATTCCATTTTAATCGACTCAGCATATGGCAATTGATAGGCGGTGTAGGGGGTGATTTTTGCATTGTAAATTCCTCCTCCTGTTGATACATCAATGGCATCTACACCTTTATCTTTCAAGATTGAAGCAAGCTTATTGCTCGATTCTAAATCCCAACCATCATATTCAGCATATTCTGTTGCTGAAATTCTCACAAACAATGGCATATCAATCGGAATTACAGCCTGAACAGCTTCAACTACCTCCAACAACATCCTGATTCTATTGTCAAAGCTCCCACCATATTCGTCAGTTCGTTGATTGGATAAAGGAGAGAGAAATTGATGCAGTAGATAGCCGTGAGCAGCATGAATTTCTATGGTATCAAAATTAGCATCTACAGCACGCTTGGCAGCTTTGGCAAATGAGTTGACAATGCGATGAATCTCCTCTTTGCTCAACTCTAAGGGCGTTTGAAAATCAGGCTGAAAAGCTAACCGACTTGGTGCGTGGGTTTGCCAACCACCATCTTCAGTAGCCAAGTGCTTCCCGTTCATCGTTGAGCCTTTTCGACCCGAATGATTGAGTTGGATACCTATTTTTGTAGCTGAATTTTGATGCACAAAATCAACAATCTTTTTCAAAGGTTCAACCTGTTTATTATTCCACAAACCTAAGCATTTAGGAGTGATTCTACCTTCAGGTTCAACACCAGTAGCCTCTACAATGATCAGCCCTACTCCACCCTGTGCTCTACTACCATAATGCACCAAATGAAATTCATTGGCTACTCCATCAGTTGCACTATACATACACATCGGTGCCATAACCAATCGATTGGGTAAAACTAAGGATTTTATTTGTAATGATTCGTAAATTAACATATTTGATTACTGTTTTGATTGTTCAGAAAAAGCCAATAAATACTTGTCGACATAGAGCTGTTTCTCTTTAGATTTATATTGTTGAATATATCGAGGGTGTTCCAAAACTACCATTTCATTAAAGAGATTTGCTTTTTTGTTCATTTTTTGAATGAAATCAGCATTGCGTTTTCCTAAAATAAAAACTTTGCTTGTATCTATTCCTAAAGCAATATGCTGTCTCAAAGTTTCAATCATATAAGCCTCTAAGCAGTCAAACAACTCTTTGCTATCGTAGTAATTTGCGTTGGTCCACGAGCCATCTTTTTGTTGCCTCACTATAGCCAATGCAAACGGAGAATTAATATAAAAATCTTTATAGAAATCTGCAACATCACCATATTCTCTAATCATATCATACACAAACACGGAAGATATTTCGTGTGTACGTGCCGACTTCATTTCAATGCCACAGATATCTTTCAAGCGTTTGGTATCGGTGAATGGCACACCAGTTACACCTGCTCCAAGCCTACCAGGGTTGATTCCAACTATAAATCTTCTCTCCAAATTGTCGTTATAATATTTACGGTAGAATTGCTCCATCACTTGCACAGTTTCAGGATTATCTCGAAAAGGATTCAAAACCCGAAAACCGTTAGGAAGTTTACCTGTGTAGGCTAATTGATGACTAAATTCGATTATTCTTTTAGCAAATGTCATATTAGCAGTAATCAGATTGTTCTATAAAGATGATTCGTATTTGAGTTCACTGTCTCGTTTATTAACTCGGATTATTAAAGATATTTATTTCGGATGAATTTTTGGCGTCAAACCCAGTAGCTATTCCATCTGTAGTGCTAAGAGTTTGCAACGATAAAGGCATCAAAATAAATCTAAGCAAAATGCAAATACAATAACCCAAATTTGAGTCATAAATATTTTGGCAACTTTCATCATAACGTATCGCTTATCAATGAACTATATGTCACAATGAGTTTTGCAGTAAATAATTCGGGTTAAGGCATTATCTCCACATCTTCCAAAATGTTTTTTTCTTTGTCAAGAAGCATTATTCTCCATCGCCCATTCCAAGGATCATTTTCATCCTCTTTGGTCAAATAATTGTAGTTTATCGTATAAGCTATTTCATTGTTTTTCATATATTCAGCAATAAATTCAAATGCCTTTTTGTTCATTTCGTGGGCATACTCCTCATGCCCAAACTGCATAGGTGTATAGTTTTTACTGAATAGCTCATCAAAATTAAACTCTTTAAGATCACCAAATTTTCGTGTTTGGTGAAGCTTAGGCGAGTATTTCTGAATAATGAAATATTCTACATCTTCTTGAATTTGCTCTATATTTATCTCTTTACTTTCTGTTTTAGCAGATTTAGTACAGGAAAATAGCAAGATAACAACAAGTAGCAAAATTGAAATTTTATAAAAAAGTTTCATAATCAATTTGTATTAAATAGTATGTTTTGAAAATGTATTTTAGTTTGATATAGGCAAAGATATAATTTTAAAAGCTATTTTCGATATGAATTGCATTTTGAATTAAAAAAAACATTTGCAACTTACTAATAATAATAATTGGACTTATTTAAATAATGTTGTAATTTAGCAAAATAAGAAAGATTAATCTGTTTAACACTAAAAAAACATCGACTAAAATGATAGTAATTGGTATTGCAGGCGGGACAGGATCAGGTAAAACTACAGTAGTTAGAAAAATCTTAGAAAGTGTTCCACAAGACGAGGTGGTTATTCTTCCTCAAGATTCTTATTATAGAGATAGTGGGCATCTTCCTCTCGAAGAGCGCTTAGAGATCAATTTTGACCACCCCGATTCCATTGAATGGTCTCTACTGACGAAGCATTTAAAAGAGCTGAAGAAAGGTAGTGAAATTGAGCAACCCATTTACTCATATCTGACCTGTACGCGAGCCGAAGAGACTATAAAAATCAAACCTTGCGAGGTAGTAATTGTTGAGGGCATTTTGGTTTTATATAACCCCGAATTGAGAAAATTGATGGATTTAAAGATTTTTGTAGATGCCGATGCTGATGATAGGCTCATTCGAGTTATCAATCGAGATATAGTAGAGCGTGGTCGTTCTGTCAACAAGGTGATGGAGCGTTACCAACTGACAGTCAAGCCTATGCACGAACAGTTTATTGAACCAACAAAGCGAAAAGCTGATCTCATTATTCCTCAAGGTGGCGAGAACCATATTGCTATTGATATAATGACCAAATATATTGAAAACAAACTTGCCAATAAATCTAAGAAAAAATAATTGTTTGAATAAAATTGCAATTTGATGTTTAAGCAGATAAATAAAATGCTCTTTATAGATATCGAAACTGTTCCTGCTTATAGAAAGTATGAAGAGTTATCTGATGAAATGAAGTTGCTTTGGAATGAGAAATTTGCAATTCTAAAATCAAAGAACCCTTATAGGTATGGAGAAAACACATCCGATGCTGATGGGTTTGAGAGCAATGCTGGAATCTTCTCGGAGTTTGGTAAAATAATCTGCATTTCAGTAGGGATTATTTATTCTACTAACAACACGCAAAAGATGCGGATTACTTCATTTGCGGGAGATGATGAATTGTCTCTTTTAGAGGAGTTCAATGAGTTAATCACTTCATTAACAAAGAAAAGAGATGTTGTTTTTTGTGGGCATAATATTAAAGAGTTTGATATACCCTATATTTGCCGCAGAATGACTATTCAGAATATCGAACTCCCCGAAGCATTGCAAATAAACACCAAAAAGCCGTGGGAAGTGAATATCATTGACACTATGGATTATTGGAAATTTGGTGATTATAAAAATTATACATCCCTGAAGCTACTTACTGCTGTTTTAGGTATTCCTACACCTAAGGATGATATCGACGGTAGCGAAGTTGCAAGCGTTTATTATAAAGAGAACAACTTGCAACGAATTGTAGAGTACTGCCAAAAAGATGTAGTTGCTACAGCTCAAGTTTGGCTTCGCCTAAATAGCTTACCGATGATAGATATGAAAAGCATTGAGTTTGTTGAGCAACAATAAAACTGTACGATAGATTTGTAAGAGCTCTTTATTTTCCGGGTATAATCCTTACGTAAAAAACCAAGTTGCGGTACATTTCCATCCCAGAAATTATAATTTTCTAACGATTTAAGATTTTCTTCTTTACTCGAAACTTTTGTTGAAATAATAGTTTCTTGTAGTATAAAAGAAATTATTGTTGCCACTAAAACTTTTTTGATAAAATGAAAAAAGAGCTACTTTCGCATGGTGGTGAGGGTTAAATCAAGAGAATTGATTGATGGATGAATCCGTTACTTAGTTATGCTTTTTACAGTCATTATGTGTTTCTATTTAGCTATGTCAACTAAGATTTGAATCAAAAAAAAGACCATTTCAAATTTCAGAAACAGTCTTTTGATGTGTGGGCCCAACTGGACTTGAACCAGTGACCCCCTGATTATGAGTCAGGTGCTACTAACCAACTGAGCTAT
>CAYFRA010000012.1:0-31253 GCA_964345395.1 uncultured Paludibacter sp.
AAAAACTTGTTCTAACTTATAGAATGTTATTCACAGTGTGACTTTGAGATAGTCTCCTGTTTTTATTTTGATGATTTATGAACCTCTACATTCTGTCTGGAACATCAATTCCCAACAATTTCATTCCTGTTCTTACCACATCGGCCACCGACTCAGAAAGCACCAGGCGAAGGAGTTTTTTATCCTCATTCTCTTCACGAAGGATAGAGTAATCGTGGTAAAACTGATTATACTCTTTCACCAAATCGTATATGTAGTTGGCAATCAAAGCAGGGCTAAACTCTTCTCCAGCAAGTTTTATGATATTGGGAAATTCGGTTAGCAGCATAATGAGTTGTTGCTCTTTGTTTTCCAAATCGATGCTGTTGTTGATAGCAGATTTGTAGTCAATGTTTTGTTCAGCAGCTCTACGCAATACCGATTTGATGCGAGCGTGTGTATATTGGATAAAGGGTCCAGTGTTGCCATTGAAGTCGATCGACTCTTTTGGATTGAAAGTCATGTTTTTTCGAGGATCTACTTTCAGAATAAAATACTTCAATGCACCCAAGCCTACCATTCGAGCAATATCCTCTATTTCTTGCTCAGAGAGTCCATCTAATTTACCCAATTCTCTTGAAGTTTCTCGTGCGGTTTCAACCATCTCCTTGATCAGGTCGTCTGCATCTACAACAGTGCCTTCGCGACTTTTCATTTTTCCTTCTGGCAGTTCGACCATACCATATGAAAAATGCACCAAATCTTTACCCCATTCAAATCCCAATTTGTCTAAAAGAATAGCCAAGACTTGAAAATGGTAATTCTGCTCGTTTCCTACCACATACACCATTTTGTTGATGGGGTAGTCGGTGTAGCGTATTTTTGCTGTACCAATATCCTGTGTCATATACACTGAGGTGCCATCGGCTCGAAGTAATAGCTTTTCATCTAATCCGTCTTCAGTCAAATTTGCCCAAACTGACGAGTCATCGCGTTGATAGAACACACCCTTTTCAACACCTTTTTCGACCTCCTCCTTACCGATTGAGTAGGTGTCTGACTCGTAGTATATTTTATCAAAATCAACACCAAGTTTGTTGTAGGTTACATCAAATCCATCATAAACCCAGCTATTCATCATCTCCCACATTTTGCGAACATCGACATCGCCTTGCTCCCATTTCAACAACATCTCTTGAGCCTGTTTGATAAGCGGAGCTTCGCGTTTGGCTGTCTCCTCATCCATCCCCTCGGCTACAAGTTTGCTTATCTCCTCTTTGTAAGCTCTATCAAACTCCACATAATATTTGCCTACCAAGTGGTCACCTTTCATACCTGATGATTCGGGAGTTTCGCCATTTCCAAACTTTTGCCAAGCAAGCATAGATTTACAAATGTGGATGCCTCGGTCATTGACGATGTTGGTTTTGACCACATTCAAACCATTGGCTTTTTGGATTTCGGCAATACTAAATCCAAGTAAATTGTTGCGGATATGTCCTAAGTGAAGTGGTTTGTTTGTGTTTGGAGATGAATATTCAATCATCATCAATTGAGACTCTTCGTCAGCTTGTTTGATGCCAAATGAGCTATTTTGATGTATCTCATTTAGTTCATCAATCCAAAAAGAGCTGTTGATGCTAAGGTTCAAAAAGCCTTTGATAACATTAAACTTTTCAATGATACTGAGTTCGTTTTGTAGCTTTTCGCCTATCTCTTGAGCTGTTTGTTCAGGTGATTTTTTTGCAATTTTCACAAAAGGGAAAACTACCAATGTGATATCGCCCTCAAACTCCTTTTTTGTTTTTTGAAATTGGATGGGGAGATTTGCAGCTGCTTCTCCATAGAGATTTGTTACGCTTTCCTTAACAGTTTTCTCTAAAATATATTCAAGTTTCATTGTTGTTTTGATTCAAATGTTGTTAAAAAAATGAGTGCAAAGATAGTTATATTTTGTCTAAACTGAAAGCTTATAGTTTGAAAGATAGAAAGTTTGCAGTTTGAAAAGATATTTCTTAGTTTGAATTTTTCGTCTAATTTTTTTATTAAAATGATTGTGGGACACGTGTGATAATAGTTTGAGAGGTTTTGTGATACCCATTGATTGTTATTTAAAAAATGTGGTTAGATGAAAGAGAACTGAGCTGCTAAAAAAAATTACTTTACTTCAGTAGAGTAGATAAGTGTTTTCTGAAAAAAAACTAAGCTTATAACTTCTCGCTTCAGGCTTGTTTCGCCATAGGCAAGGGGGGCTGGCGTAGATGGCTGAGTCGTTTCACAAAAAAAAGACATCTCAATAGTTGTGAAATGTCCTTTTTTTTATCGTGTTAAAAAAATAATTTCTTACTTTATCGTTTTAGCAAGTTGAGCACCAGGTTTGAATTTAGCAACTTTCTTAGCAGGGATATTCATAGGTTTTCCGTTTGAAGGATTCACACCCGTGCGGGCAGCACGTTTGGCAACCGAGAAAGTACCAAATCCTATAAGAGCAACTTTGTCACCTTTGGCGAGAGCGTTGGTAACAGCCTTTAATGTGGCTTCAAGAGCCGCTTTTGAATCCTTTTTTGTCAAGCCGGATTCTGCTGCAATAGCATTAATTAATTCTGATTTGTTCATAATAATGTATTTTTAAAATAACAAAATATTGTTTGATAAATGCAAATATACTGAATATTAGCACAATAGCAAATAATATACTATAAAATTCTAATATTTATGTCAATTCTTTATTTGAAAAGGCTATCTGAATAAAATTTAGTAATTTTGTAGGCTAAAATTTAAAATATAAAGTTTCAGTAAATAATGCATAGAAATTTACCTCCTGTTGTCAAAAATCTATTAATCATAAACTTGATTCTGTTTTTGGCAAGTTATATGTTACCATCAATCGTAGGTCGCTCATTTGGCGTGCCATTTCGTTTAGAAGATTATTTAGGTATGCACTATTTTGCTTCCGAAAAATTTAATTTAGGACAAATGGTAAGTTATATGTTTATGCACGCACCCTTCCCCAATATCACGCATATATTTTTCAATATGTTCGCACTCTTTATGTTCGGTCCTATTTTAGAATATGTGTGGGGCAGCAGAAAGTTCTTGATCTATTATTTGGTTACAGGTATTGGTGCGGGTCTTATACAACAATTGGCTTGGTTTGTCGATTTGAACGGGGTGTTTAGAGCTATTGATGCTGCCATTCTGAATGACTCAGCTGATTATTTGATACCTTACGCTTCCAAATTATCCAACTACTTTAGGTTTTCAGGCGATATCAATTTGTTGCCTATTCCAGATGTGATTGTTATGAAAACTCAGCTGCAAAACGCCTTGTTGACGGTGGGTGCGTCGGGTTCTGTGTTTGGTTTGCTTTTAGCTTTTGGATGGCTTTTCCCCGAACAGAAGTTATATTTAATGTTTATCCCTATACCTATCAAGGCTCGATATTTTGTTGCAGGTTATGCAGTTTTGGAGCTTTTCTTGGGTGTGGCAAACTTCAGTGGTGACAGCGTGGCACATTTCGCTCATATCGGAGGGATGATTTTTGGTATTGCGTTGATACTTTATTGGAGAAAAAACGGCAAATTATACAACAGATGATATAGGAGTCCGTTTGTATTTTGAAAGTATATTTTTATTATGACACAATTTATAAACAACATCAAACAACAATTCAGCAGAGCTAATACTACCATCCGCTTGATATATGTCAACGTGGGGCTGTTTTTGATTGTAGCTTTGCTTGGCGTGATATTTAAGCTTTTCAAGTTAGACTATTTGTCGCTAACACCTTGGTTTGCGATGCCTTCCAATCCTGCAAAATTACTTACACATATTTGGACACCCATCAGCTATATGTTTTATCATGAGCGGTTTTTTCATTTGTTGTTCAATATGTTGATGCTTTTTTGGTTTGGACAAATTTTTACTGCATATTTTTCCGAAAAACAGATGTTCGCACTCTACGTTTTTGGCGGATTAATGGGTGCAGCCCTCTATTTTGTTACCTACAATACCCTGCCTCTTTTTACTGCCCCCAACTCTTTGGGCTTGGCAAGGAATAAAATTAGCTTATTAATGGGCGCATCTGGTTCTATTGTTGCTATATTGGTGGCGGCTGCAATGAGAGCACCCAACATGCAGATGAGATTGTTGCTTTTGGGTAATGTCAAATTGAAATGGATTGCTGTGGTAGTTGTGGGAATGAGTTTGTTTAGCATGGCTTCTATCAATGCAGGAGGCGAAATGGCTCATTTAGGTGGTGCTTTAGCTGGTTATATCTTTGTGGTTTCTACTCAAAAAGGGAAGGATGTTACTGCTTTTATTCAGAATTTTACAGGTATTGTTGTAAACTTATTTAAGAAAAAGCCCAAAAAAACCAAAGTGAAATATCACGCTCAACGTATGTCGGCAGAAGAGTATAATCAGTCTGTAGCACATAACGAAAAAGAGATTGACCGCATATTGGATAAGATAAAGCTTTCTGGTTATGAAAGTTTGACAGCTGAAGAGAAAAAAAGGCTTTTTGATCAAAAGAAATAGGCTAAGACGTATGAAACGATTATTAAATTTATTGGTTTTGTTGGTCAATTTGGCTGTTATTTTAGCATTTGTCGTGTTGAAGATGGGTTCCTTCATCAATCCAAATCGCTTGCTATTACCTGCTTATGCATCATTGGCTTTGCAAGCTCTTGTGATACTCAACATTTTGCTATTTGTCTATTGGCTCATTATGCGTAAAAAGCGTATTGTTTTGCCCATTCTGACTTTCATTCTTTGCTACTCAACATTCCAAACAGCCATACCAGTTCATATTTTTGATAAAAAAATCAAAACCGAACAAAGCCCCATTCGTTTGTTGTCATACAATACGATGGCGATGTCTGATATGAAAAAACATCAAGAAGCCGATCCCAATGAAGTTGTCCAGTATATTTTAGATGCGGATGCAGATATTGTCTGTTTGCAAGAGTTTGCTGTTAGTTTAAATAAAAGTCAATTCACCCATGCAGATTTTGAAAAAATATTTACCAAATATCCTTATAAGCATGTTAGCTATAAACTGAATAAATGGCGGATGAATATTGGTTTGGCTACCTTGTCAAAATATCCAATCGCTGAGAAACGAAATATTGATTATGAATCAAGTTTTAATATGTCAATGTTTACGGATATTGTAATTGAGAGTGATACCATTCGTGTAATCAACAACCATTTGGAGTCTAATCGGATAACTTCGCAGGATATGGCAGAAACATCAGGGTTAATGTCTGATTTCAGTTCGGAGCAATTCAAGGAATTGGGAAAATATCTTTCAAGAAAAATGGCAACAGCCTACCGTATCCGAGCAAATCAAGTAGATAAAGTGGAAAATGTAATTGAAAGTTCTCCATATAAATTGTTGGTATGTGGAGATTTGAATGATGTGCCATCATCTTATACCTATTCCAAAATAAGAGGAGACTTGAAAGATGCTTTTGTCGAAAAAGGGAGCGGATTAGGGTGGACATTTGCTCATTCATACTATCGCTTTCGCATCGATTATATATTCTACGATGCAAGTTTTACAGCAACAAATTATAAACGAGGGAAGCTTAGAGCATCTGATCATTATCCCATTCAAACTGATATTTTTCTAAAATAGATAATGGCTAATTTGAAAAGAAATATTGCTATTGTTATATTAGAATAAATTTGTAACTTTGTAGCTCATATTTTTGATAAAAAAATCAATATTATTAATCTAATTTATAATTACTATTTTATGAACACACCATCAAATTTGAAGTATTCAAAAGATCATGAGTGGGTACGCGTTGAAGGCGAATTTGCTTATGTAGGTATCACAGAGTTTGCTCAGAGCGAATTGGGCGAAATTGTTTTTGTTGAAATTGAAACTGTAGGTGAAACAATAGAAGCAGGCGAACTGTTTGGTTCTGTTGAAGCAGTAAAAACTGTATCTGATTTGGTTCTTCCTGTATCGGGTGAAATTCTTGAGTTCAATGAGAAATTGGAAGATGAACCTGAATTGGTAAATAGCGATCCGTTTGGAGAGGGCTGGATGATTAAAATGACAATGAGCAATCCATCAGAGTTGGATGAGTTGATGTCAGCCGAAGAGTATGCTGATTTTATTGCATAAAACATATCATATCAAGTCCCTATCGTAATTGATAGGGACTTTTTTTCAACAAAACTTCATTGGCTTTTTGATAAAAGCTATTTCAAACAATAGGTATAATAAAGAAAACAATAGATTTATAATGAGTAATCCGAAAGTAAGTATCATAATGGGTAGCACCTCAGATATGCCTGTGATGAAAAAAGCTGCCGATTTTTTTGAAGAGATGGAAATTCCATTCGAAATTCATGCCTTGTCAGCTCACCGTACCCCAGCAGAAGTAGAAAAGTTTGCAAAGGGTGCCCAATCACGGGGTGTAGAAGTAATTATAGCCGCAGCAGGTATGGCGGCTCACTTGCCGGGTGTTATAGCCTCAATGACCACTTTACCCATAATCGGCGTACCAATCAATGCAACGTTAGATGGTTTGGATGCACTGTTAGCCATAGTTCAAATGCCTCCGGGTATCCCCGTGGCTACTGTTGGTATCAACGGTTCGCTTAATGCTGCCATTTTGGCAACACAGATAATGGCAGTTGCTGATGCTGATTTGCAAGCAAAACTATCACATTATAAAGAAGACTTGAAAAAGAAGATTGTTCAAGCCAATAACGAACTTTCTGAAGTGAAATATAAATTCAAAACAAATTAGTAAAAATAGGAGATTAGTAATTTTATAATTATAAGGTAAATTTTTAAGATGCAAACATTAGACAATTTTAATTTCAAAGGTAAGAAAGCCTTTGTGCGTGTGGACTTCAATGTCCCAGTTGATGATAATTTCAACATTACAGACGACACCCGAATCCGTGCAGCAATGCCAACGCTGAAGAAAATCATTCAAGATGGTGGTCGATTAATTATCGCTTCTCATATGGGTCGCCCCAAACAAAATCCAGATCCAAAATTCTCATTGCAGGTAATCGTAGCTCGTGTGTCTGAACTCTTAGGCGTGAATGTGAAGTTTGCTGCTGACTGTATGGGTGAAGCAACTGAAAAAATGGTAAATGAGCTACAAGATGGCGAAGCTCTTCTTTTAGAAAATCTACGTTTCTATGCAGAAGAAGAGGGCAAACCACGTTTGGACGAGGATGCTACAGACGAAGAAAAACTGGTAGCCAAAACCAATATGAAAATTGCACAAAAAGAATTTGCTAAGAAATTAGCTGCTTATGCCGATGTGTATGTGAATGATGCATTTGGTACCGCCCACCGTGCACATGCTTCTACTGCCATTATTGCCGAAAGTTTTGATAGTGATTCAAAAATGTTTGGCTATTTGATGAATAAAGAGGTTGATTCGGTAGATAAGTTGATGCAAAATCCTGCTCGTCCATTTACTGCGATAATGGGTGGTGCAAAGGTTTCATCTAAAATTGAGATTATTGAAAACATGTTAGAAAAAGTAGATAACCTCATCATTGCTGGAGGAATGACTTACACATTTGTAAAAGCACAAGGAGGTGAGATTGGTATGTCCATTTGTGAAAATGATAAGTTAGATTTGGCTTTAGAGTTGCTGGCAAAGGCAAAGGCAAAAGGGGTAAATTTAGTAATGGCCGTTGACGCAAAAATTTCTGATGACTTTAGCAATGATGCTAACACGCGTTTTGTGCCAGTTAATCAGATTCCCGAAGGTTGGGAAGGTATGGATATCGGTCCTGAAACAGAGAAAATATTTGCTGAGGTGATCAAAAGCTCAAAAACCATTCTTTGGAATGGTCCTACAGGTGTGTTTGAGTTTGAAAATTTCACATCGGGTTCGCGCGCTGTGGGTAATGCTATAGTAGAAGCTACTGAAAATGGGGCTTTTTCATTGGTAGGTGGAGGTGACTCTGTAGCTTGTGTAAACAAATTTGATATTGCCGACAAAATGTCATACGTTTCTACTGGTGGTGGAGCTTTGCTCGAAGCTATCGAAGGTAAAACTCTTCCTGGTATTGCTGCAATTAAAGGTTAGAGGGAGAAACTGTTGAAACGAAAAATAAACCAAGTAACTGATTTTTTTTAGTTGCTTGGTTTTTTTGTTTTCTTAATCATAATTGCTTACAAGTTTTATAACTGAACTTTATAAGCTCGCTGTTGTTATTATATTTCAACGTTCAATTTGGATGTTGAAATATAAAGAAATTCAAATAAACTGTTTTTATAAATATGGAAAGAAAAAAATTGATAGCTTTTGCAGGAAGCAATAGCGCAAAGTCAATCAACAAAATATTTTTACAATTTGTGTTAGAAAAATTTGAGGAGTATGAGATAGAGGTTTTAGATATCAATGATTATCAAATGCCCATTTATTCAGAAGATATAGAGCGAGAGATAGGTGTACCTCAAGAGGCAATCACTTTTAGAAACAAAATGCATAGTGCTGACGCTATCGTTGTTTCACTTGCTGAGCATAATGCTTACATTACTGTGGCAATGAAAAATATCTTGGATTGGGGGAGCAAAATAGATAAATCGATGGAGATATTTGGAGGAAAACCAATGTTGCTGATGAGCGTATCTACTGGTCGTGGTGCTGCCAAAATGGCTTTAGAGGCAATGAAGCTTTTGGTTGAAAAGAGATATCAAGCTGAAGTTGTAGAGACGTTTTCATTGCCATCTTATAAGCATGTGTTCCTTGAAAACACCATTATCGATGACTTATTGAAAGAAGAGCTTGAAGAAAAAGTCGATCATTTCAAAAAGGTGCTAAAATCAGAAAAGATACTTGTTGAAGAATAGCTTGCATTCTCGCGAAAGTTTATAAAAAAAGGATATGCCTCAACTGAGAACATATCCTTTTTCCTTTCTATAATTAGCCAGCTATTGCTAAGTATTTATTCTACTTCAAACTTTTCTATCAGTTCCATCCCTTTTTTTATTGATTCTTCATTGAGTGGAATCAAGTGATGGTGACGTTCAGGAAGAGATTTTTCCAAACCTTTGATCACATTTTCTAACTCTACAACAGGACGAATTTTAAGCATACCACCCAAAATAATCATATTGAGCGTGCGCACCATATCGTTTCTGTAAGCATAATCAGTAGCATCTACTTTGTAGATATTGATATCTTTACGAGTAGGAAATTTTTTGAAACCATTGCTATCAAAAATCAATGTGCCACCTTTTTTTACCCTGCTCTCAAATTTGTCTAACGAGGGCTGATTCAACACGATCACTGTGTCGTACTGATTGAGAATAGGTGAGCTAATTTGATCGTCACTTAAAATTACAGTTACGTTAGCAGTACCGCCACGTTGTTCTGGTCCGTATGATGGAAACCAAGTAACCTCTTTGTCTTGCATCAATCCTGAGTAAACCAAAATTTTACCCATTGATAAAACGCCTTGTCCACCAAAACCGGATATTAAAATTTCTTCTTTCATATTATTTCGTACTCTTTTTTTACTGTTCAACTTTTTTCAAATCTCCTAATGGATATGCAGGAAACATATTTTCTACCATCCAATCATTTGATCCTTCTGGTGTCATCTTCCATCCAGAGTTACAAGTAGAAACCACTTCAATAACAGAAGTTCCTTTTTTATTCAATGTGTTTTCAAAAGCAATTTTTAATGCTCTTTTCGTTTTTCTTACACTACCTACCGTATGTACACTTTGGCGAGTTACATAGCACGTGCCAGGTAATTTTACCAACAAATCAGTAATGTTAAGTGGGTGACCATTCAATGCGACATCGCGTCCTTGAGGTGATGTTGCAGTTTTCATATCAATAAGTGTAGTAGGAGCCATTTGACCACCAGTCATACCATAAATACCGTTGTTGATAAATACAATAGTCATATTTTCTCCACGATTGCAAGCGTGAATGGTTTCAGCAGTACCTATAGCAGCCAAGTCGCCATCTCCTTGATATGTGAATATCATTCTATCAGGCATCAAGCGGTTGAGTGCCGTAGCAAGTGCGGGTGCTCGTCCGTGTGCAGCTTCTTGCCAGTCGATATCGATATAATTGTAAGCAAATACAGCACAACCTACTGGAGCAACACCGATTGCTTTTTCAGCTAAATCCATCTCTTCGAGAACTTCGGCGATTAGTTTGTGCACAACTCCATGGCTACATCCTGGGCAGTAGTGCATAGGTGTGTCATTTAAGAGCTTTGGTTTTTCGTAAACCAGATTTTTGGGATCTATTATTTGAGTTGACATATTTTAAAATTTTAAGATTATTGATAATAACTTACTCATTGTTTTGAGCGTAGTTATTTAATTATTTTTTCTTTTAAGGCATCAAGTATCTCGTCTGGAGAGAATACGATACCACCCATTCGGCCATAGTGCTCAACAGGCACGCTGCTGCAGGCTGCTGCCAATCTAACGTCATCAACCATTTGTCCGGCGTTTAGCTCGATTGTTAGAATACCTTTCACTTGTTTTGAAAGTTCTCTGATTCTCTCTGTTGGGAATGGATATAGGGTAATAGCACGCAACAATCCAACTTTAATACCTTGTTCACGAGCCATTTCAGCTGCTTTTAGTCCGATACGTGCACTGATACCAAATCCAACGATTAAGTATTCAGCATCATCACACATTATCTCTTCAAAACGAACTTCGTTAGCTTCAATTTCTCTATATTTAGCTTGTAATCTCAAGTTGATTTTTTCCATCACCTCCGATTGTAATTCAAGCGATGTGATGATGTTTGGAGCTCTATCTTCTGTTCTACCATAAGTAGCCCAAGGATTAATTTGTTTGATCTCTTCCTCTGTCCATCTTGGGCGATAAGGAGGTAAAACCACTTTCTCCATCATTTGACCAACTACACCATCAGCCAAAACTACTGACATAATGCGATATTTGAAAGCCAAATCAAAAGCCAAAACTGTAAAGTCGGCCATCTCTTGAACGGTAGCAGGAGCTAATGTCAACACCTTATAATCACCGTGTCCGCCTCCTTTTACAATTTGATAATAGTCAGCCTGACTGGGTTGGATGGTACCTAAGCCTGGTCCGCCACGCATAACATCTACTACAACGCAAGGCAATTCAGCCCCTGCGATATATGAAAAACCTTCTAACATCAAGCTGACACCAGGACTCGATGACGATGTCATCACTCTTTTTCCAGCACCAGCACCACCATATACCATATTGATAGATGACGTTTCACTTTCAGCCTGTAATACAACCATACCTGTGGTTTCCCAAGGTTTTAGATCCATCAAGGTCTCCATAATTTCCGATTGAGGTGTAATGGGATATCCAAAATATCCATCACAACCAGCTCGAACTGCGGCATGAGCAATGGCTTCATTACCTTTCATTAATAATACTTCTTCTTGTTTCATAGTTTTATAAACTTCAATCTCTTAGGATTTTCTAATAATTTTAATTTTTCTTTTTCTAAAATGTGTCTAAAATAAAAACTGCTTTTTTATTTTAGTCTACTCGAATTCTATATACAGTTATACAAGCATCTGGGCATACCAATGCACAAGACATACAACCCGTACAGGCGTCAGGATACTCCATGTATGAGTAGTTGTAACCTTTAGAATTAGCTTCTTTGTTGAGTAATAATACGTCTTGTGGGCAAGACACAACACATAAATTACATCCTTTGCAACGTTCGGTGTTTACAATAATTGCACCTTTAAGTTTTGCCATAGTAAATTGATTTTATATTATTTAAGTTATGTATTTATGAAAATTCTACTTTGTTATTTGTGTTGATAAAAGAGCCACCCCAAATAATCAGGATATGCAAATGCGGGTGTCCAGCTGTCGTGCCCAACGCCTGGAAACTCAATATATTCCACTCTTTGTGAGCCACGTGCCTTCAGTTCGATAAATGCATTTCTTGAAAATTCACAGGAAACAACCTCATCCATTGAGCCGTGAAACATGCGTATAGGCATTTTCTTGAGTTTTTTCAATCGAGCAGGTTCAACCGCCCCACAAATAGGAATTGCTGCTGCAAAATATTTGGGATAACGTACAATTAAATCAAATGTACCCATTCCACCCATCGAAAGACCCATGATATATATTCTGTTTTTATCAACCCCTTCATCATTTTTATAGGAATCTAATAGTTTTTTTGTCAAATATAATGGTTTTGTTATTGTTGGGTTTTTGGGTAGTACCAATCCTTCATTTACAGACCTGTCAATCTCTACCCAATAACTATCTTCAGGACATTGTGGGAAAATGACAATTGCGGGATAGTTTTTACGGTTCTCTTCATTTGTAAATTGAGTCGATCCGTGTGTCAGTTGTGATACATTGTCACTCCCTTTTTCGCCAGCACCATGCAGAAATAAAACCAAAGGATATTTTTTGTTCGCTTCGTAATTGTCAGGAAACAATACTTGATAACGGAGCGTATCGCCTTTGAAAATAAATTCTTTTTTCTGAAATTCCCCTTTTTGAGCCAAAATGGAGAAAGTCAACAAAAGAAGTGTTATTGAACAAAGTATTTTTCTCATGGTTACGATTTGTAATTGTTTGAAAATGCATCGATTGTTTTTCAATAAATGCCAATTTCAAAGCTATTTCTTTTTAATCTGTTTTTTATGGTGCAATTAAGTTTTGATTTATAAAAATGCCACTTTTTATCAACTCAACATATAGAATAAATCACTTCAAATATAGATATAATATCTATAATGACCATAAGTTTTCTGAAAATATTTGCATTTTTTCAATATACATTGTAGATTATTAAATCTTTCAATTGGTGCTACAACTGTTAGTTTTGTTATATCAGCTTACAATTCGTAACTTGCGTTTTATGTTATAATAATAGCACATATATGCTTTGTTTGTGCAGTAAAAGGAGTGGTTAATTGTTAATAAGCTATCATTTTAAAAAATAATAGGCACTTATTATTATTAAACGATATTTATTATTATTTTTGTTCAAATAAACTCTAATTTGAAGTATATTGTAGATATGAAAGAAATAATACCTCGTGTAGATAGGAGAAAATTAAAAGCGGAGTTAACGGATAAAATATTTATTCGTCCCACAAATAAAGGTGGTAATAAAATATATATTACTGATGCACATCGTTCACCCAATATAATGAGAGAAATAGGTCGTTTACGCGAAATGTCATTTCGATCTTGGGGTGGTGGAACTGGAGAAGAAATTGATACTGATGATTTTGACTTTCTGCCCAAACCATTTAAACAACTGATTGTTTGGGACCCTGAGGAAGAAGAGATTGTGGGTGGATATCGTTTTATTGAGGGGAGAAATGCGGAAGTGATGGAAGATGGACAACCACGTTTAGTGATGAGTAATCTTTTTACTTTCAGTCAAGAGTTCTTAGACAATTATTTAGACCAATCCATCGAATTGGGACGTGCGTTTGTGCAACCTATATATCAAACTGCAAAAATGGGTGTAAAAAGTCTATTTGCACTCGACAATCTTTGGGATGGTTTGGGAGCGTTGGTTCATCGAGATAAACGCTCGAAATATTTTATAGGCAAGGTCAATATTTATAAAGAATATCCTAAGCTGGCTCGTGAGCTGCTGTATGAATATATGGCTTTACATTGTCCTGACCCAGACCGGTTGGTTTACCCTAAGGTGCCCATTGAAGTAAGTGAAGAGAGTAAAAAAATAGCCAGAATAGTTTTAACTGAAAAAACAGCAGCTGCAAACTATAAAAATCTTCAAAAAATTGTTAGAAATATTGGTACGACTGTTCCGCCGATGTTTAATGCTTATATTGGCCTGACTGACACTTTGAAGATGTTTGGGACGATGATTGATCCAGATTTTAGTGGGACATACGAATCGGCTATTATGCTAACAATGGATGATTTGATTATTTCTAAAAAAGAGCGATATATAGAGCCCTATAAGCAATTTTTACGTCAGAAGTTAAATGAAAGACGAGCGGCTAAGCGTGCCGAAAAAATTGTAAAATATAGAAAACAGCGTAAAGAGAAAGCCAAAAAGAGAGAGGAAAGATTAGAGAGAATGGCTGAAAGAGCAAGAAAGAAAAAAAATGATTAAATTCTCATTGAGCACAACAGTTATCGTTGTTTTTATCAAATACAAAAAGGAAGTGCAGCTCTAAAGTACTTCCTTTTTTCTTTTTTCTAAATACTCATTGAGAATAGGTATGTCAGCCTCAGCCCAATCTAATAATCGCAACTCTTTATCGCTAAACCAACGATATTCTTTGTGTTCAGTAAGTTTGATTTCTCCTGAAATATGAGTTGATAAATAGGGGATTAGCTCGATTTCAAATTTTGGATATCTATGTGTCGAGCTTCGTAACCTCTCTAATGGGTCAATTACAATATCTAATTCTTCTTTGAGCTCTCTGATTAAAGACTCTTGTTCTGTTTCGCCTCTTTCAATCTTGCCACCAGGAAACTCCCATTTCAACGGATGACTCATTTTATCACTTCTTTGTACTGCCAAAGTTCTTCCTTCTGATTGTATTATAGCACATACCACTTCTATTCTTTCCATCTGTTTCATTATATTTCTAAACTTTAATACTCAAATTTGAGTTGTACTCTTAAATAAAAAGAGTAATTTTGGTTTTTATTTCAATCAATATATCAGTAACAATGAAACAAAAGTATATAATTTACCTCGTTGCGGCACTAAGTTTAATCAATTTGTTTGCGTGCGACAGAGCTAAGCGTGAACAAAAAATTAAAACACTCACAATAGGGGTTATGTCTTCGATGGATTATCTACCCATTGCAGTAGCACAAGCAGCCAACTATTTTGAAGAGGAAGATATAGTTGTAAAAATAGAGAAATTTTACTCTGCCAACGATCGCGATGCAGCCCTTCAAAGTAACAACTTGGATGGTGCAATCATCGACTATACGGGTGCTGCTATCCAGCGTCAGGGTGGTATAGATCTCTATTTTGCATCGCAGTGTGATGGCACGTTTGAATTGATTGCGAGAAGCGGAATTGATATTGATGAGCATGAAAATTTTGTGGGAAAAAACTTTGCGGTTTCACGCAACACTGTGGTTGATTTTTGCACAGATATGCTATTGAATGAAAAAAATATAAAGCCCTCAGAGATTGAAAAATCGGAGATAAATAAGATACCACTTCGCTTGGAAATGTTGCGTAATGCAAAAGTTGATATGACTGTTTTACCCGATCCGTTTGCTACAATGGCACAAGCTGATGGTAGTCAGTATGTCAATTCCCTCGAAAATATCGACTATTTTATTACGGGGATTGTGTTTATGGGAAAAACAATAGAGATCAAAGAGAATACCATTCGCTCCTTTTATAGAGCTTACAACAAGGCAGTTAGCGATTTGGCAAACAAACCTATTGAGGAGTTCTATCAGATACTTCAATCTGAAATCGGATTTCCCGAAGATTTGCTTGCTCAAATAAAATTGCCCAAATATCAATCAGCAAGAAAACCGCGTGGTAAGGATCTGCAAGCAGCGAGTGATTGGTTGATGTTGAAAGGTTTGGTAAAAGATGATTTCGATATATTTGAGATGGCACAAACGCCCGCTTTATGGAATGGTAATTAGAAAATGGACTCATTAGTATTTAAAAATATATCAGTTTCATTTGGCGAAAATTTGATTTTAGATGATATTTCATTCGATTTGCCAAAAGGAGAGATTATGGCTATTGTTGGCAAGTCGGGTAGTGGCAAATCAACCATACTCAATTTGATAGGTGGTGTGTTTGATCCATCAAAAGGGGAGTTGCGCTATCTCAATAAAGATATTCACTCATTTGTAAAAGGATATATTCCTCAAAATTTAGGCCTGCTCCCTTGGAAAAAAGTATATGACAATATATTTTTAGCCAATACAATAAATCATAAGTTTGAAATCAATCGGCAAGAGGCTGATGAAATCATCGTAGAGTTGGGGGTTGCTGATTTGCTCAATAGATATCCAATGGAATTGAGTGGTGGGCAGCGTCAAAGAGTAGCTTTGGCTCGACTATTTGTCTCATATCCCGATATATTTTTAATGGACGAACCTTTTTCAGCTTTAGATACTTTTACGGCAGAAACTTCATTGAATCTCTTTCTAAAAATGTGGAAAAAACGTAAAACCACAACAATTGTAACAACGCACAACTTGCATGAGGCGGTAAGATTGGGCAAAAAAATTATGATAATCAGTAGCACACCAGGCAAGGTTATTAAAATCATTCAAAATCCGCTTTTAGAAAAGGGTGCTGAGCGAGGTGAAAAAGAGATTTTTGATTTTGTCAACAATATTAAGGGGTATATGGCAGAAGAGAGTGATCAAGTTTTAAGCAATCAAAATGGAGAGTAAGAAGAGTAAATCAATCAAATTGCTTGTTGTCGGTGTTTTGTTTTTCAACGCATTGTGGTTTGTTGCGGCTATCTTATTTCAAAACAAAGCATTGCCTAATCCAATAGATGTTTATAAGGTTTTTCCTGTTACTTTCAAGTTGGGGATGGGTGCTCACATTTGGGCGAGTTTGCGAAGGGTGATTTTAGGTACTCTAATTTCACTTGCTTTGGGTGTGATAGGTGGAGTGCTTACTGCTATGAGTAAACGGATAAATCAGATTTTTGAGCCTCTTCTTTACCTCTCTTATCCTGTTCCTAAATTGGCTTTGATGCCTATTGTGATGATTTTATTTGGTATAGGTGAAACCACAAAAGTGGTGATGATAATTTTGATAATTGTATTTCAGCTCATCATCTCTATTCGTGATTCTATTCGTCGCATACCAAAAGAAAACTACTATGTACTTTCGGCTCTGGGTGCTAATCGCTTGCAGCAAGTGCGACATATTATGATGCCCGGTGTGCTTCCCGATCTCCTTTCAGCCTTGCGCGTAACGATAGGAATAGCCATTTCGGTCTTGTTTGTAACCGAAACTTTTGGCACCGATAAGGGGCTTGGTTTCTTTATCGTTGATGCTTGGATGCGACTTGACTATATCACTATGTATGCCGGTATAGTGTCGCTATCTATTATCGGATTCTTACTTTTCTTAATTATTGATGCAGCAGATGAGTTGTTTTGTAAATGGGATAAACTTTAAAGGGCTAAGACACCCTAATTTAAAACTGAAAGTAGTTTACAATGTTTCAGATTGTTTATCCTCTTTCACCACTTTTGTGTAGATAAACAGTGCGATTGCCGAAATAAATCCAATTCCAACAAAGAAGTACCAGATGTAATGTGCATTTTGAGATGCCAATGCGTATGCTTCGGGTGAGTCAAAAAGACGTGGATCGGGCAAATATTTATCTAATAAGAATCCTCCCATTGCAAAAGCAAAAAAGTAGGAGAAGAAAGAGTGCAAATGGCTAAAACCAAGATATAAACCCTCTTCACCCTTAGGAGCTTGCAAAGAAAAATACTCTAAAAATCGAGGTGAAATAAAACTTTCAGCAAGTGCCTGCATAGCAATTCCTATAATCATCATAAAAGCCACCGGGTGCATTCCTAATATAGCATCGGCACTGATTTGATTGCCAAACGACATTGTTAATGCTGATAATGGAATAATCAACATACCAATCATCATTGAAGAGATGGCTCTCTTTTTACTCATCAGAGAGGTGATGAAATTAACGGTAAGTAAAACTACAAGCGGATTAACATTGGCATACCAACCAGGTGACGCATCTTCGCCAATTAATCGAATAACGTATTTAGGCATAGTGGCATACATCTGGCTCTGTATCAACCAAAATCCGCTAATTATCAAAATCAGAATAAGCAACTTCCAGTTTGTAACTACACGAACTAATCCCTGCCCAATCTCTCTGAAGCTTTTGCCTTGACCCTCTGTTTTTGCCGATTTATAAAATAAAACAACAGCAATTAAAGCGATGAAAGTCATACTTGCAGCAAAATAATTGAGGTAAACCAAGCCTTGATCACCCAAACTTCTACGTAGTGGATCGACTACAGTTTTGCCAGTAAATGCACCAATATTGACCATCATATAGAAAATAGCGTAACCTCGTGCACGATTTTCAGTTGTTGTTTCACGTGCTATCGTTCCTGATATTACCGATTTGATAAATGAGCCACCTACCACAATAATCAGCAGCACAGGCACTATACTCCAGCGTAGGTTGCTTTCATTCAATCCATAGAATGTGGTGGTCATACCGTACTCAACCAAGCCTGCACTTTCAAGTAAAGTGGGCAAAATACCCAATCCTGCATATCCAATAGTGAGAAGGCTAAATGCTAAGATGATAGCAGACCGAAATCCAATTCTATCGGCATATGCACCGGCAAAAAGAGGAAGTAGATAGAGAGATGCAGAGAAAGTTCCAGAAATCAAACCAGCTTCTATATCTGAAAATCCCCAAACATTGGATAAGTAGATGGTGATTACAATAAACACTCCATAATAGGCAAGTCGCTCTAATAGTTCAACACTATTGGCTATCCAAAACGCTCTTGAGAATTTTTCTTTTACTGCTGACATATTTCTTTTTTTTTATAAGTTGCAAAGATAAGCTTTTTTTTTAATATCATATAATCAACTATTTTGCATTAAATTTAAGTCTATCTTTTTCACTTTATATAGTTTGGAGTGTTTTTTTAAATAAATAATATTCTTCACTCAAATTACATCATAATCATGTATATTTGCATTTATTCAAATTTTCTTGTTGAGACAAATAAATTTGAGAAGAGAAATGCTATTTAAAAAACATATACCTTAGAATGAAATTGAGATTGCCCATTTTGGTTTGCATAATCCTTCTGAGTGTGATAACAATTGATGCTCAAAATAATAAAGCTGTACAAGTGGGTGTGCAGTTATCATCAGGCATATCTACAGTTTACAGCACTTATCCCGATAGAAATGGTGCTTTGATTGATGATCTTGGTAAACTGCCCTCACTTCCAATGATTACTTATGGAGCTAATGTTTATCTCAACTACAGATTAAGTGACGATTATAATGTTGCTTTCGAACCCGGATTTATCAGAAAAGGTTATGGGACTGAAGTTGTTTCAGAAGTGGATATTTTACAAAACCAACGAGTTTTATCATATTTAACCTTGCCTGTTCTCTTTGAATATGGACTGACAGAGAAATGGAAATTGAGCGTAGGGCCAGAATTTAACTATATGATTGATGCCAAAAATAAGACCAACGATGGACTTCCACCAATCGATATTAATCAATATTTTAGTAAAAACAGATTGGATATTGCTCTACAAGGGGGTAGTTTTTATCAGTTGAGTCAATATTTTGATTTGGGTGTAAAAGCTGCTGCATCGCTCAATAGTTTAGAGAGCTTTTATGTCAATCCGAGTTTCGATGAATCAGCGATGATAAGAGTAAATAAGAAAAACTTTTTTATTCATGCCTTTATTAGATTGAAATATTAAATAGAAATTAATAAAATAAATAGAACAGAAATGAGAAATTTAGAGCCAAAAAACGTATGGAATTTCTTTTATGAAATTACTCAAATTCCACGTCCTTCGAAGAAAGAAGAGAAAATCAGAGCTTATCTAATTGACTATGCCGAGAAGAAAAACTTAGCATATAAAACAGATGATGCAGGCAATGTGTTGATAATTAAACCGGCAACAGCGGGTTTTGAAAACGAAAAAACTGTTATTCTTCAATCACATATGGATATGGTGTGCGAGAAAAATAGCGGTGTGGAGTTTGACTTTGACAACGATCCCATCCAAACAGAAATCAAAGGAGAATGGTTACACGCAGTAGGCACAACGCTTGGAGCTGATAATGGTATCGGTGTAGCTTTAACTTTAGCTGTGTTAGATAGTGACGATTTGCAGCACCCAAAATTAGAAGCACTTTTCACTGTTGATGAAGAGACAGGTTTAACGGGAGCATTTGAATTGGGTGAAGGGATGCTCACAGGGGATATCTTAATCAACTTAGACTCAGAAGATGATGGCGAAGTGTTTATAGGTTGTGCCGGAGGTATTGACACTACTTCAATATTTAAGTATGATACAGTAAGACCATCAGCTGGGTCTTTTGCATTTGAAGTTAAGGTATCGGGATTATTGGGTGGTCATTCTGGAGACGATATCAACAAAGGTTTAGCTAATGCCAACAAGGTTTTGAATCGTATTCTTTGGGCTATCAAAGATGAAATGCCTTTGCAGTTGGTGAGTATAAGTGGGGGTAATCTTCACAATGCCATTCCTCGTGAAGCATCGGCGATAGCTGTTGTTCCTTCATCAAAAAAAGAGGAAGTTCGAGTGATATTCAACTCTATTGCAGCGGATATCGAACGTGAATTTTTATCGGTTGAAACCAATATGCGATTGGCTTTGCAATCAGAAGAGCTTCCGAAAAAGATAATGACCCTTGAAGATAGTGATAGATTGCTCAATGCAATTTATGCTTGCCCCAATGGAATGCAAGCTATGAGCGAAGATATACCCGGTTTGGTTGAAACCTCAACCAACTTGGCTTCAATAAAAATGTTGGATTACGATGTGATAAAAATTGTAACGAGCCAACGAAGTTCAGTGGAGAGTTCAAAATTTGATATTGCAAATCAAGTGGAGTCGGTATTTAAGTTGGCAGGATGCAAAGTAACACATGGAGACGGTTATCCAGGTTGGAAACCCAACATAAACTCTGAAATTATGAAAATTACCGAACAGTCTTACAAAAAACTATTTGGTGTTGCACCTGAAGTGAAAGCCATACACGCTGGATTGGAGTGTGGGCTGTTTTTAAAAAAATATCCACATTTAGATATGGTTTCTATAGGTCCAACTATGCGTGGCGTGCACTCTCCTGATGAGCGAGTACATATACCCGCAGTTAAAAAATCTTGGGAGTGGTTGGTAGATATTCTGCAAACTGTGTAAATCCAAGTATTCAGTTCCCCTTGCTTATGGCGAGACAAGCCTAAAGGGGGGAGCTCTAAAAAGGGCTTGTAGTGTGTTGTCGATATTGAGCTAAGTTTCCAAAGACAGTGTTGCTGTTTTTTACAACTTAAACTTATGATTAAACACATACGGCTGAGTAGTTATATAAAATCTGATTGGAAAGTATCCTGAAAGTATAAGCAGTTGTTCATACTTTTAGGATGCTGAAAATCTTTAATCCTTGCTCCTTCTCTTTGTTCTTTATTCCTTATTCTAAATTTCAAAAATGCTAAGCAAATCAAAACGAAAAATCATCAACGATCCCGTCTTTGGGTTTATCAATATTCCTAATGATTTCATTTATGATATTATCCAACATCGATTTTTTCAGCGTTTGAGCAGAATCAAGCAGCTTGGATTGTCTTCGTTTGTCTATCCGGGAGCACAGCATACGCGTATGCTACATTCGCTTGGTGCGATGTATTTGATGGGAGAAGCAATCAATCAGTTGAGATTAACAGGACAAGTCATTAGCGATGAAGAAAAAGAGGCGGCTCAAATTGCTATTTTACTTCATGATATCGGACACGGACCCTTCTCGCATACTTTAGAGCACACTTTGGTTTCTGGTGTTTCTCACGAAGAGCTATCTCTTTGGATGATGAAAACTATGAATGAAGAGTATGGTGGAAACTTGCAAATGGCTATTGATATTTTTAGAAATAATTATCCGAAACATTTTCTTCATCAGTTGGTAAGTGGCCAGTTGGATATGGATCGTTTAGACTATCTAAGTAGAGATAGTTTCTTTTGCGGTGTGAGTGAGGGAATTATAGGGGCATCCCGAATCATAAAAATGCTCAATCTATACAATGGCAAACTGGTTGTTGAACACAAAGGAATCTATTCCATCGAGAAGTTTTTAGTAGCTCGACGATTGATGTATTGGCAGGTTTATCTTCATAAAACATCCGTTGCTGCTGAAAAAATGCTGACCAATATTCTTAAACGAGCCAAAGAGTTGGCTTTGCGTGGGGAAGAGCTTTTTGCATCTGCCTCGTTGCATTATTTTTTATATAATCAGGTAAGCAAAACTGACTTTGAAAACTCAGATGAAGCTTTAGTCCAATTTGCCAACTTAGACGATGCTGATATTATGAGTTCCGTAAAGATGTGGGCTAATCATTCGGATAAAGTTCTCCACGTTTTGTGTAGAAATTTCATAGAAAGAAAGCTATTCAAAGTGCATATTTTAGAGGACAATGAATCGGGCGAAGTTTTGAAACAGAATTATCTAAATCGATATCAGACTGAATTAAACCTAACAGCCGAAGAAGCCTCTTATTTTGTCAGTGAAAAAATAGTTACTACAGATACTTACAACCAAGCAGATGAGTCGATCGATATTCTGCTAAAAGATGGCACTGTTAAAGACATAGCGATAGTATCAGATATGCTTAATATCGAAGTTCTGACAAAAAAAGTTGAGAAACACTACCTTTGTTACTACAAATTGGATAGTATATAATTTCAGAAATAATTCATTTTTACTACTTTCAGCTATTTATAAGACTTATATGAAAATTCTTTTGTATTTTTGCAGATTAAAATACGAATAAAGAATATGGTTTTTACAGCTCAACAAATAGCAGATTTTTTAGGAGGAACAATCGTTGGTAATTCAAATAGTGTAGTCAATTCATTTGCGGCAATAGAAGAGGCAAAGGAGGGTTCATTGAGTTTTCTTGCCAATCCAAAATACAATTCAAAAATATATCAAACAGAAGCAAGTGTCGTGTTGGTTAACAATCTTTTTAAAGCTGAAGAAAAGATTAAGCCCACTTTAATAATGGTTGATGATCCCTATGCAGCTATTGCCAAACTATTGACTAAATTAGAACAAACTGAATCGAAAAATGTAGGTGTTTCGGAGTTGGCATATGTGTCACCCACTGCTCAAATTGGCAACAATGTTTATATTGCTCCTTTTGCTTATGTTGGTGACGATAGTTCCATTGGAGATTACGTATATATAGATGCTCACACCTATATAGGCGATGAGGTTTCAGTTGGCAACAATACTTTGATACATGCCGGTGTTAAGGTTGAGAAAAAATGTAAGATAGGAGCAAACTGCATCATTCAAGCAGGTGCAGTAATAGGGTCTGATGGTTTTGGTTTCGCACCGCTTGAGGATGGTTCTTATCAGAAAGTTCCGCAAATTGGAAATGTTGTGATTGAAGATGGTGTGGAAGTTGGTGCCAATACTACTATCGACCGTGCAACCTTTGGTAGCACCATCATTCGTCAAGGTGTGAAAATTGATAATTTAGTTCAAATAGCACACAATGTCGAAGTAGGAAGACATACTGCTATTGCTGCACAATCAGGCATTGCAGGCTCTACTGTCATTGGGCAAAATTGTATTTTAGCAGGGCAGGTAGGTGTCGCGGGTCATATTGAAATAGCTGACGGTTCTATTTTTGGAGCTCAAGCCGGTGTGGCAAATTCGGTAAAAGAGCCAAATAGTATAATGCAAGGCACACCAGCTGTGCCTGTTGCAACATTCAGGCGTTCTTCAGCTGTATTTAAAAACTTGGCAGAAATACAGCGACTAACTTACCAAATGAAGCGTGAGTTAGATGACCAAAAAAAATAAATTTCAAATAAAATCACAAAATGAACTCTCTCTTTCATTTTGCTATTAAATATTTCTAAACAATGATATTACAAAAAACACTTAGCAACTCATTTGAGTTAGAAGGAAAAGGTCTTCATACAGGGCTCAATGTGCATATCAAGTTCAATCCTGCACCTGCCGATCATGGCATTCGTATCAAACGCACTGATTTAGAAGGACAACCAGACATTCCGGCCTTAGCTGATTATGTTACATCTACCAATCGGGGAACACTACTGCAACGAGGAGATATGCAGGTGGGCACCATTGAACACGCGATGGCGGCTCTTTATGCACATAAGATTGATAACTGTTTGATAGAAGTAGATGCACCTGAATTTCCTATATTAGATGGTAGTGCTATTCAATATTATAAGGCTATAGAAAAGGCAGGTATTATAAAAATTGAGAATGCCGAGAGAGATGTATATATAGTTCAGAAAAAAATTGAATATATTGATGAGCATAGTGAAGCTAAAATTATCATTCTTCCCGATGAGGAGTTTAGTATCGATGTCTATGTAGATTATAATTCACCTGTTGTAGCACCACAATATGCTTCATTAGAAAACTTAAAAGATTTTGGTAAAGAGATAGCTAATGCACGAACTTTTGTTTTTGTTAGAGAAATTGAACCTCTTCTGAATATGGATTTAATCAAGGGTGGAGATTTAGATAATGCTATTATTATTTATGATAAAACTGTGTCACAAGCAGAGTTAGATAAGCTTTCTGACCTACTGGAGCAACCACGTGTCAAAATAGATGACTTAGGTATTATAAATACTACGCTTCGTTATAATAATGAGCTGGCACGTCATAAAATGTTAGATGTAATTGGAGATTTATCACTTATCGGAAAACAAATACAAGGAAAAGTAATAGCAAAATACCCCGGTCATAAAATCAATACTGCTGCAGCCAAACATATCCGCAAAGAGCTTAAAAAACAAGAGGTGCAAGCACCCATTTATGACGACTCAAAAGAGCCTGTTTTGGATACTGTTGCTATTAGAAAAATGTTGCCCCACCGTTGGCCTATGCAGATGGTTGATAAGGTGATTGAGATTCGTGAAAAAACAATTGTGGGTGTGAAAAACGTAACGGCAAACGAAACCTTTTTTATGGGTCATTTTCCAGAAGAACCTGTTATGCCTGGTGTTTTGTTAGTTGAAGCTATGGCACAAACAGGCGGTCTGCTGGTAACAAGTCAGCTTGAGGAACCCGATGCCTATTCAACCTATTTTTTGAAAATTGATAACGTTAAGTTTAGAAGAAAAGTAGTGCCAGGCGATACCGTTATTTTTCAAGTTACTTTACTTGATGAAATTCGCCGTGGTGTAGCTACAATGAAAGGTTATGCTTTTGTAGGTGGCGTGATTGCTACCGAAGCCGAATTTATGGCACAAATTGTAAAGAATAAATAGTTATATAAACTATTCATAATAAACAAAATGATTAATAAATTTGCAGATATTCACCCCAATGCTAAATTGGCAAATAATGTTGCAGTAGGTGCGTTTTCATCTATTGCAGATAGTGTAGAGATAGGTGAGGGGACTATCATTCATTCCAATGTTACGATTTATGGAGATGTAGTTATTGGAAAAAACTGTCAGGTTTTTCCCGGAGCTGTTATTGGTGCCATTCCGCAAGATTTGAAATTTGAAGGAGAAAAATCAGTAGTTATTATTGGTGACAACAACACCATTCGCGAATGCGTAACCATAAACAAAGGCACTTCGGCAAGCGGTAAAACAGTAGTTGGCAGCAATTGTCTTTTGATGGCTTATACCCACATTGCCCACGATTGCGTGGTGGGGAATAATGTGATTTTGGGTAATTTGACCCAGTTAGCAGGCGAAGTAGAGGTGGATGATTGGGCTATTATGGGTGGCGGAACACTCGTACACCAATTTGTGAAAGTTGGAAAGCATGTGATGATACAAGGTGGCTCCAAAGTTTCTAAGGATGTTCCTCCCTTTGTTACAGCGGGTCGTGAACCTTTGCAATATGCTGGTGTTAACTCAATTGGCCTACGCCGAAGAGGATTTACAAACGCTGAGATTGGTGAAATTCAATCAGTTTATCGCTATCTCTATCAGTCGGGTATGAATATTTCACACGCTGTGGAAGAGGTCAAAAATGAAGTAGCCAGTAGCGAAATGCGTGATGAAGTTTTAGATTTTATCGAGAAATCTACACGCGGATTGATGAAAGGATATTTTGATTAATCTCCAAATACTATCAACTAAAATATTGTATTAGAATAAATATAAGTATGGAAAAGAGTTTAAATTTTATTGAACAAATTGTTGAAAATGATTTAGCAAAAGGTAAAAACGATGGGCGTATTCAGACCCGTTTCCCACCTGAACCTAACGGTTATTTGCATATCGGACATGCAAAAGCTATTTGTATCGACTTTGGTATTGCCGAACGTTATAACGGTATTTGTAATCTGCGTTTTGACGACACAAACCCTGTAAAGGAAGATGTTGAATATGTTGATTCTATCAAAGAAGATATTGAATGGTTGGGATTTCATTGGAATGAAATTTTTTATGCGTCTGATTATTTCCAGCAATTATGGGATTTGGCAGTGCAATTTATCAAAGACGGCAAAGCCTATGTTGATGAGCAGGGTGCCGAAACCATTGCTCAGCAAAAAGGTACGCCAACAACTCCCGGAACTGAAAGTCCTTTTCGCAATCGTCCAATAGAAGAGAGTTTAGAGCTTTTCCAAAAAATGACCAACGGCGAAATCGCTGATGGTGCTATGGTGCTTCGTGCCAAAATAGATATGGCAGCACCCAATATGCACTTTCGCGACCCAATTATGTATCGTGTTATCACTACGCATCCACACCACCGCACAGGTTTTGATTGGAAAGTTTATCCGATGTATGATTTTGCTCACGGACAATCCGATTATTTCGAAGGAGTGACTCACTCTATATGTACCTTAGAGTTTGAGGTGCATCGTCCGCTTTACGATTGGTTTATCGATCAGTTTCAAGAGACAGATTATCGCCCTCAGCAAATTGAGTTCAACCGCTTGAACATCACCTACACCGTGATGAGTAAGCGCCGATTGCTTCAATTGGTCAATGAGGGTTTGGTAAGTGGTTGGGACGATCCGCGTATGCCGACTCTTACAGGGCTTCGTCGTAGAGGTTACACCCCAACGAGTATCAAAAACTTTGTTGATAAAATAGGTTATACAAAAGTAGAAGGAACTGTAGATTTAGGCTTATTAGAACATGCTATTCGTGAAGATCTAAATAAAACTGCTACACGTGTTAGTGCCGTGCTTGATCCTGTGAAATTGATAATTACTAACTATCCCGAAGGGCAAACTGAAGTTATCAAAGCTGTAAATAATCCTGAAGATGAAAACTCGGGAACTCACGACATCATTTTCAGTCGCGAACTCTGGATGGAGCGTGATGACTTTATGGAAGATGCACCAAGTAAGTATTTCAGAATGACTCCGGGCAGAGAAGTTCGTCTTAAATCGGCTTACATAGTAAAATGCACAGGTTGCAAAAAAGATGATGAAGGCAATGTTGTAGAGGTTTATTGCGAATATGACCCATTGACAAAAAGCGGAATGCCTGAATCGGCTCGCAAGGTAAAAGGTACACTTCATTGGTTGTCCGTAGAGCATAGTATGCCTGCAGAAGTTAGACTATATGACAGATTATTTTTGGATGAAAATCCAATGGCTGAGGGCAATGATTTCCGTGAAGGTATCAATCCTGACTCATTGAAAGTGCTTGAAAATTGCTATGTTGAAGAGTATTTGAAAGATGCTAAACCTTTAGATCATTTCCAATTTCAGCGCACAGGCTATTTTAATGTAGATATAGATAGCACAGCAGAGAAATTGATATTCAATCGTACAGTTTCACTCAAAGACAGCTGGGCTAAACAGAAAAACAGGTAGAATATAGAGATCGTAATATGTAAAAAAGAAGACTTTCATTTTTTGTAAGTCTTCTTTTTTTTTATTATAAAACTAATATGTTGCGAGATATTTAGTTTTTATCTTATTGCTGTCCGGTAAAAATTCAAGTAATAAAATTTATGTTTACTTAGATGCAGTATATCAGCGGTTAAATAGTGTTTTTAATACCTAACCTCCACAAGAATTTACCCGCATTATTCACCGCAAAAACTTACTTCAATGTATAAGTTGCAGGTAAACAGGTGGTTATGGTAAAAAAAATGTTTAAAAACCTTTAATCCAAATTTGGGTTATTCTGTATTCATTTTGCTTGAGTTTATTTTGATGCCTTTTATTTCGGCACTGCACAATACGGCGTTCGTTGCAAATCCTTTGCAGTGCAGATGGTACAGCTGCAAGGTTTTACACCTCAAAATCATCTAAAATAAATTTTAAGAATAATCTGGGTTAAACTAATTGTAAATCACTATCTGAAAAACCACCTCTCTTCTAAATCTAAAAGCATAAATTTCAGACTTCGATAATTTTCACTGATACAAATTACCTCTATCCCTTTTATTAATAGCTATTTTTCGTATAAAACAGTAGTGATTTTATCTATAAACGGCTCCTGTTTGCAATTAATACTACAAAACTTTTTATTAAACTGCTTTCATACACAAAAGATGACATAAATAACTTTCTAATACTGCTTTCTTGCACATAAAATAGCACAAATTAGCTTTCCAAACTGCTTTCTTACACGAATGAAAGCATAAATCAGCTTACCAAACTGCTTTCTAACACAAAAAAAAGCACTATTTTTCATTTTCAGTTGGTAAAATGCATGAAAAAAGCCATTAATTTTAATATTTAGTTGGTCGCATACTCAACAGAAATCACTTTTATATTAGTTTAGTTGGTCGCATACACAAAAGAAATCAGTACTAATTTTTCTGAACAGGTCTCTGGCGATTTTTATTTTAACTTTAACCATTTTCTTACTCATACATAATTTACAATTTCAAATTCAACATATATTTTCACCATAAATATTTCACAATAAGAAATAAACAGATTTTAATGCCTATAATCATTTCACAATAAGAAAATTAAAAGAAATATTACTCATTGTGAAATCACAATAAGATTTAAAGTTAATATATTGCTTATTGTAAATTCACAATAAGCACATAAGTTAATATATCTTTCATTGTGAAATCACAATTGAGGCAATATGTAAATATATGTTTTATTGTGTTTTCACAACAGGGACTAAATGTTAATATAGTCTTAATTATATAAAATTAAAACCAACTGAATATTTTATAGTAATATGAATGATAACAAATTAGCTACTATTTTCGGAATTTCTTAAAATGACTTTCGCAAATAGATAATTTAACATATTCTGTGAATGCTTGTGAATAAAACAGCTGCAATTGGAGCTATTTTATAAGGTTTAATAGACGATATTAACTCGTGTAGCGGACTATAATTCAATAGGATCTCTATTATTAACTTGGATTATCCACCGCAAAAACTTGATATAACATATAGATTGTTATTCACGAGGTAACTTTGAGACAGTCTCGTGAATTTATCGGACAGCAATATTTTTATTTCAGTGATTGAGAAATATAAAAGAGTGCTTCGTAATTGAAATTTGCTGTCACATATTTACAAGTTTGCAATAAAATTGTAACTTTGCTTAATAATTCAAATATAACAATCTATTTCGATTTCTATTTATGAAGAAACTGTGTCAATACATCATTTTCATATTCTTTATATTGGGTAATATGGCTTTAGCCGATAATACTTACGATGAATTATACAATCAAGTCAAAGCTTTACAATCAGATGCTATAATGAAGATGGCTGATAAGTATGTACAAAAAGACTCTACCGACAAAGCCATTGTGTTATATTCTGTCATTCACAATCGGAAAAAAGCAGAAATGACCGAAAACGAAAAGCAAATTAATGCTCAAAGTACACTGAAATTGGGAGATATTTATTATGAATTAGGAAACTATACACGTTCACTTGATTTGTATATCAAAGGATTGCAACTGCTTGAAACTTGCGATGATAAGCATTTGGTTGCTGAGTTTTATAAGAATATTGGTAATATCTACAGTGTCTTTCAAGATTACGAAAAAGGGATGTATTATTATGAGCAAGGTCTTGAAAGCAGTAAAGCTCAAAACAATAGGGAGGTGTCATATAAAATTTTGGTAAACATGTCGGGAACCAGTAGTTATATGATGGAATATGAGAAAGCCAAAAAGTACTATTTAGAAGCAGAGCAGCTCAAAAACAATAAACCGATCGAAAATTTTTTGACCTATTACAATTGGGGACTTATATTGTTGAATGAGGGGAAACATATGGATGCCATTCAAAATTTTCATCAAGCTATCAACTATTCAATTGATCAAAATATGGAGGCAAAATATACTTGCTCTGCATATGAGGAGATGAATAAAACTTATTACTTATTGGGTAATAATGACTCTACAATTAGATATGCTAAATACTGTGTCAGCTTGGCCGAAGAGAACGAAATTTTACATCAATTTCCTCAGTCGTTAAAAACAATTTATGAGATTTATAATCAAAAAGGTGACTTGAAAAACACTGTTTATTATCAAAATAAGTATTTATCTCTTATCGACTCAATATATAATGTAAGAGATTTTAATCAAATCAAAAATGTACAATACCTATTTGAAATAGATAAAACAACACAAAAGATTACATCTTTGCAGGAAGATCAAGTGTTGAGAGAACAAAAGATTTCACAGCAGAAGAAAACCTTACTTACTGCCCTTGTTTTTATGGTTCTAATTTTATCCCTTTTAGTTTTGTTGTATTTCCAAAAGCTTAAAGTAAAAAGAAGCTATTATGATTTATTCAATATCAATAGAAAATTAATTGATACCCAAAAACAGAATAGAAAAAAGCAGGAAGATTATAAGTTAAAACTTCAATCCTTGGAGGAGCAGGTGAGTAGTTTGAAAATGCAGTTAAAGAGTCAAGAAATATCAAAAGAATCTTCAACAACAACTACAGGTCAAGGCAAAGAGAAAGAGATAGAACATCCTGGAAAATATCAATCGAGTGTGCTAACAGATGAGCAAAAACAAGTCTTAATAGAGGGTATATCAAATGTAATGGAAAACACTTACGAATATTGTGAAATGGATTTCTCTTTAAATAAACTGGCAGATCTACTCGATTCCAATAGCAAATACATATCGCAAGTGATCAATGAAACGTATCAAAAAAGTTTCACCAACTACGTCAATGATTATCGCATTCGTGAAGCATCCATACGCCTAATGGATGTAAAAAACTATGGTCACTATACCATCAAAGCCATTTCCGAAAGTTTGGGTTATAAATCGCAAACCACGTTTATCAATGTTTTTAGAAAACAGACAGGTATTACTCCATCTGTGTATCAAAGCTTAGCCAGAAAGCAGGTTTAGTTTTGATGTGTAATTGTTGTTCAAATACAGCTTTTTGAAGTTAAAACAATTACAAATTCAAGAATTTGCAATAATAGAACTCTGTTTGTGTGTGTTTTGTATCTATATAATGAGTATCTTTGTTTGATTATTATGTAAATCAAAAAAAACACACAATTAATTCAATTATTACTATTATGAGAAAAACATTATTTTTTATTGCAGTGCTAATGATTAGCATTTTGCAAG
>CAYFRA010000013.1:0-18180 GCA_964345395.1 uncultured Paludibacter sp.
TGAATTTGTTTGTATAATTAGTTACAACTCAATATTCAATTGAGCAATCAAAATAAACAACTAAAACAAATTTGATTTATGAAAAAAATAAATGTTGGAGTAATCGTAGGTAGTCTTCGTAAAAACTCATATAGCTTGGGAGCTGCTGAAGCTTTGATGAAAAATGCACCTGATAATTTAGATTTTGAAATCATAGAAGTAGGTCATTTGCCGCTGTACAATCAAGATTATGATACTGACTCACCAGCTTCCTACACAGAATTCCGTGAGAAAGTTACATCAAAAGATGCGTTTCTTTTTGTAACTCCAGAGTACAATCGAAGCGTGCCCGCAGTATTGAAAAATGCCTTAGATATTGCCTCTCGTCCTTGGGGACAAAATGTTTGGAGCGGCAAACCTTCAGGCGTTGTTAGTGTATCAATCAGCAACTTAGGTGCTTTTGGTGCCAATCATCATCTTCGTCAAACACTTGTATTTTTGAATATGCCAACAATGGCTCAACCAGAAGCTTATGTAGGCAATGCAATGGCACTGTTTGACGAGAATGGCAAACTTAAAAGTGAAGATACTGAAAAGTTTTTTAAAGATTATATGAATGCACTAAGCAAATGGTTTGAAAAAACAGTAGCGTAATACTCTTTAGCGAAAACCATAAAAAAGAGATAGTGAAACGAGGATTTTAGCAATCAAACTCCTCGTTTTCTTTTTTAAATTTTCAGAAACATAAAAAAAAGCCTAATTTTACACTTTGAAAATAAATGTAAAAATTTGTATGTCAACCATAGATAACAAAAAATCTTTTGACTTTTCTAAAGAGAATAGAGCCTTCGAATTAAGTATTCAATTACCAGCTTCAAAAAGCATAAGCAATAGAGCACTGATACTTAACACTTTATCCTACAGCCCATATGAAATAGAGAATTTATCTGATTGTGATGACACCGAAGTGATGCTCAGAGCTTTAGAAAGCAACGAAAGTCATTTTGACGTGGGAGCAGCGGGCACGTCGATGCGTTTTTTAACTGCCTTTTTATCAAAAACAGTAGGCGAATGGAGCATTACAGGTAGCGAGCGAATGAAACAGCGACCAATCAAGATTTTGGTTGATGCATTGAATCAATTGGGAGCTAAAATAAGTTATCTTGAAAATGATGGGTATCCGCCATTAAAGATTTACGGTAGTGCTTTGATGGGAGGTCGTATCAAATTAGATGGCAGTGTGAGCAGTCAATATGTGTCGGCATTGATGATGATTGCACCTTTTATGGTGAATGGTATTGAGATAGAACTTGTAGGAGAGATTATTTCAACACCCTACATCTTGATGACAAAAAAAATGATGGGAGATTTTGGGATTGAAGTTAATTTTGACAACAACATTATTGCAATCAAAGAACAAAACTATAAGGCAATTCCTTACTCTGTTGAGTCTGATTGGAGTGCTGCTTCTTATTGGTATGAAATGCTCGCTATCAATAAAAAGGGAAAAATTAAGCTTGCTGGATTAAATAAAAACAGCTTGCAAGGTGACAGTCAAGTCGCATCAATATTTGAAAACTTAGGAGTTAAAACTACCTACCTTGCTGATGGTATTGAAATTGAAGCCACAGAGAACTGGCACTCTGCTAAAGGTGAAGTGTTTGAGTATGATTTTATTGAGGCACCTGATTTAGCACAAACGGTGGTAGTTACCTGCTGTGCCAACAACATAGCATTTCGATTTAAAGGATTAAAAAGTTTGAAAATAAAGGAAACCAATCGTGTGTTGGCATTAATCACTGAATTGAAAAAGTTTGGTTTCTTACTTACAGAACCAAATGAAGGTGAGATCCAATGGTTAGGTGAAAAACAGGATTTTTCTAAAAACATATCAATAAAAACCTATGATGACCACCGCATGGCTATGGCTTTTGCTCCTTTTGCTTTGATACATAACATCACCATTGAAAACCCTGAAGTTGTGAGTAAATCGTATCCCAATTTCTGGCAAGAATTTGATAAAATCATTAAATAACAATACAACTATGTATAAAAGAACTATTTATATCACACTATTATTACTATTATCTCAAATCATTGTGGCTAAAAAATATGAAATGTTGGTGGGTACATACACACGCAATAGCGATTCAGAGGGAATTTATTATTTAAAAATAGACAAAAAAGCTAAGATAAAAGAGCTAAAACTATTGGCAAAGAGCGACAATCCAAGTTATTTAAGTTTTTCACCAGACAAACAATTTGTTTACGCCGTAAATGAACACGGAGAAGATAGCGAAGTGAGTGCGTTTCGATTTGATATGGCGAGCAAAGAGCTCCATTTGATTAATAAAGTTTCAGCTGCAGGAGCTGACCCTTGCTACATTACAAGCTCAGAAAAGCACGTTTTTATTGCCAATTATTCAAGCGGATCTATTTCTGTTTTTCAAAGAAATGGAGATGGCTCGTTGAGTGAAGCCATACAAGTAGTAGAACATAGTCGGATGCACTATGGCAACAACCGCTTTGGGCCAAGCAATGCTCATCAGATTATTTTTTCGCCCGATAGCAACTATCTCTATTCTACCAATTTGGGAACCGATAGAGTAATTAGATATAGTTATGAAAAAGAGGGCGAAAAAGAAGTTTTGAAGCATATTGATGAACTACCTGTAAAAAAACTAAGTGGACCAAGACATATGGAGTTCAGCAGTGATGGTCAATTTTTATACTTAATCCACGAGCACGATGCAAGTTTGACGGTTATGGAGGTTGCTGATAATGGCTCACTAAATATAATAGAAGAAACAACGGTTGTTACTGATTCATCGAAAGAAAACGGTGGGGCGGATATACATTTGAGTGTTGATAATAACTATCTTTATGCAAGCAATAGAGGAGAAAACAACGACATCTCTCTCTTCAAAATTGAAGCAGATGGGAAACTAAAATTATTAAATCAATATTCTGTTGCAGGAAAAGGACCTCGCAATTTCATCATTACTTCTGACAACAAATCACTTATTGTTGCCAATCAGCACAGCAACAATATAGTAGTATTTAAGAAGTCGGTAAAATCTGGTAAGTTGAAAAAGAGAAAAAGGGAGATAGAAATGGCTGCACCGGTATGTTTGCTGCCAATTTAGAATAAACAAAAAAGCTGTCTCAAATTAAAACGAGGCAGCTTTTTATTTTTTACGATGTTTTGAACTTTATGACATCAGTTTCTTAAAACGAATACGCTTAGGTTCCACATCACCCAACCTCATTTTCTTATTTTCCTCATATTCAGAATAACTTCCTTCAAACACAAAAACTTGCGAATCACCTTCAAAAGCAATCATATGCGTACAAATACGATCCAAGAACCAACGGTCGTGGCTAATGACAACCGCACAACCTGCAAAACTCTCCAATCCCTCCTCCAATGCACGTAGCGTATTGACATCGATATCGTTGGTAGGCTCATCAAGTAAAAGCACATTTGCCTCACTTTTCAAAGTCAATGCTAAATGCAATCGATTTCGTTCTCCACCCGATAACACACCACAAAGTTTCTCTTGATCGGCTCCCGTAAAGTTAAAACGTGAAAGATAGGCACGTGAATTTAACTCCCTCCCTGATACACGGATATATTCCGAACCACCGGAAATCACTTCATAAACTGTTTTCTCTGGATCAATATCCTCATGTGTCTGATCTACATAACCCACTTTAACAGTTTCGCCCACATCAAATGTACCCGAATCGGCTTTTTCCATTCCCATAATCATACGAAACAATGTTGTTTTACCAGCACCATTTGGCCCGATAACACCAACAATACCATTTGGCGGCAACATAAAGTTAAGATTTTCAAACAGCAATTTTTCATCAAATGCTTTAGATACATCAATCGCTTCAATCACTTTATTGCCCAATCTTGGCCCATTGGGGATAAACAACTCCAATTTTTCTTCACGCTCTTTTTGATCTTCATTCATCAATCTATCATAAGCATTCAGACGAGCTTTACCTTTGGCATGGCGTGCTTTAGGTGCCATCCTCACCCACTCCAACTCGCGTTCTAAAGTTTTTCTTCGTTTGCTTGCTACTTTTTCCTCCATTGCCATTCGCGATGTTTTCTGATCGAGCCAAGATGAGTAGTTACCTTTCCAAGGTATTCCCTCGCCCCTATCCAATTCTAAAATCCATCCCGCAACATTATCTAAGAAATATCTATCGTGAGTGATGGCAATAACAGTTCCAGCATAATTGTGGAGATAATTCTCCAACCACATCACCGATTCTGCATCCAAGTGGTTGGTGGGCTCGTCCAGCAGTAAAATATCAGGCTGTCGTAGCAGAAGACGAGTAAGGGCAACACGACGACGCTCTCCTCCAGAAAGGTTTTTAACGATTGCATCTTCGGGAGGACAACGTAAGGCATCCATTGCTCGCTCCAACTTATTATCGAGATTCCAAGCATCAGCATGGTCTAACAGCTCTTGCAGCTCTGCCTGACGAGCTATCAGCTTATCAAAATCGGCATCGGGTTCTCCAAATTGTTCATTAACTTTATCATACTCTGCAAGCATATCCACAATTTCTTGTGTTCCTTCTTGCACTATTTCTCGAACTGTTTTGTTGGGGTCTAATTGGGGTTCTTGCTCTAAATATCCCACCGAGTATCCAGGAGAAAACACCACTTGACCTTCGTAGTTGCTCTCTACTCCTGCTATAATCTTCAGCAGTGTAGATTTACCCGAGCCATTCAAGCCAATAATTCCAATCTTTGCTCCGTAAAAGAAGGAGAGATAAATATTATTAAGAACGCGCTTTTGTGGGCTAAACGACTTGCTAACACCCACCATCGAAAAAATTATTTTTTTATCGTCAGACATAAATAGATAATATATGTGATTAAACTTTTATCAAAATAGTTTACAAAGATAGCTATTATTTAGCACTTGCAGAATAGTTTTTGGCGGAGCTAAATTATCCTTTTTTGATAGCTCTCAAAACTTCTCGCTTCCCAATAGGGCCAGGCAGTCTCTCGACAATAAAACCTGCCTTTTGTAGTGCCCTTCGTACATTTCCTTTTGCAGAGTAAGTAGTTATAATTGCACCCTCATTGGCGACTTCAAAAAGCTTTTGGAAAAGTTTTTCATCCCACATTTCGCACTGTTTGTCGGGTCCAAAAGCATCATAATAGATTAAATCATATTTGCCATTCAAATCTATCTCTGTAAAATCGGCATTAATTTTCTTTAATTTGAATTTGTTGTGGATAGCTATAAAATCACCCCACTCTGCTAAGTGCAATTTCAAAAAAAGTTCTTGATTACTATTTTGAATTATTGAAGAGTAATTCAACTGCTTTACTACCTCCATATCAACAGGATATAGCTCAATGGACGTGTAGCGTATATTTCTTATGTTTGGATTATTTATTGAATCTAATAGAGTGAGATATGCATTTAATCCTGTTCCAAATCCAATTTCTAAAATAGAAAGATTGCTCTTGGTAGAGGTTCTTAGTCCATATTTTATAAAAACCAACTCTGCCTCTTGCACCGAGCCATGTGTAGAGTGATAAGTCTCATCCAAATCAGGAAGATAGAGCGTATTTGAGCCATCCTCTGTTTTTTGTATCACTATTTTTCTATTCATCACTCTATTGCTTTTAATTATTAATTAACGTAAGTTTTTTCATTGTAGTATAGAATCTGTATTTCTTAAAAAAATGCCTGTAACTTCCTTATAATGAAAACTTAAAACCCACATTGAAGTTGATACCTTGTTGTTCTATCCCACCAAATTCTACATATTTTTGGTTGAGAGCATTATTCAATTCCATAAAAAGCGAATATCGATTTTTATCCCACAACAATTTCATTGCTAAAAGATTAACCGATCGATAGCTGACAATCTCCTTAGTCAGAAAATCTACATAATTGCCTGCTCTATCCAAATGTGTGAAACTCCAATTGAGAGATAAGTTTGAATATAATTTATTTCTTAACTGAAAAACAAACTTGTTTCTAAGATAATCTAAAGCATATTTTGAATCAAAATTTTCAGCCTGTTTATTTAATGTCAAAAATGAATAATCTAATAAAACAGAGTGGACTACGAAGTTATCGAACAGAAACTGCGATGATATATCAAACCCCATCGAGCTAACTGACAACAAGTTGGCACTTTCCCATTTTTCATTTCCATAAGGTTTAATCCAGTCAATAATATTGTGCCCATTGCGTCTAAAACCAGTCAAACTTGTATTCCAGTTTCTATGTTTGTATTGTAATCCCAGCTCATAATTGATTGCCCTTTCTGCTTGTAAGTTCGGATTACTAATCTGATTTGCACTTTGATAATAGAGGTCAGTGAAAGTTGGTAATCTTGATGCTGTATTGAGTGAAGAGGTGATTTGAAATGCTTTGGAAACTCGATAAAGCAGATCAACACCCCCATTTAACATTGTAGCAAACTGCTGTGTGTGCATCAACGAAAGCCCTCCCGCAACAACAAAATTACCGATAAACCACTCTTGATTGGCAAAAACACTCTTGACCAATCTGTTTTTAGATTTTGTATAATAAATTCCATTTTCAAAAAATACTTTTTGCTTATTTATTAAATCATCTCCCAAAACTGTACTTAGAATATTTTCATTTCTCAACTCCACACCCACACTCGATACGCTATTATCCCAAACTCTTTTGGCTAAGGTTTTGAAACCCATAACATCCGTCTGATGATAATTATGCATAGTGTACCAAGGATAATTTTCAGCACCAACAAAATCTCTAAAAAGCTCAAAATGATCATGGTGCTGTCTCCAATAGGCATCACTATTCATTGATAAAAACTCACTTCTGTAATTCCATGTGGCAGAAGCAAAAAATGTTTTGGTCTTTTCAAACTGATTGGGATATTCTAAGCTATAAAACTGATTTGCTCCGAAACTTTTCCATTGTGTTGCAAGTTGAAAACTAAGTTTATTTTGCTTATTTCGCATCAGTTCAGCATACAAATATGAGTTTTTCATATCAAAGTCACTATTTTCTCTATAGCCATCACTTCTCTTGTAGTTGAAAGATGTAAACAAATTGAAATGATTTTTATCAACAAAAGATGAAATGGTGCTGTTAGAGTAGTTGTTGCTTCCATAAACGGATCGAATATTAAGCTTGTAATCATCATTTTTCTTTGACACAATATTGATAGCACCGCTAAAAGCATTCGGTCCTAAATTACGCATTGCAGCACCCTGCAAAATCTCTATTTTTTCTATATCAGCCAAATCAATAGGTATATCCAAATTGTAGTGCCCTGTCTGAGGATCGGTTATGTTTACTCCATTTAACAGTACCAATACCTGATCAAAACTTCCACCACGCATACTGATATCTGCCTGCACCCCATTTGCACCACGCTTACGAATATCAATACCTGGTATGTATGAAAGCAGTTCATCAACGCTTTGTACAGCCATTTTTTCTATCTCTTTTTGGTCGATTATCAACAATTGTTTTGACTGTTCAAGTTTCAAATCTTTACGAATAGCAGTAATCTCAATCTCATTCAAAATTTGAATATTCTCATCTTGTGAAAACAGATATGAAAAAGATGTGAGAAGCAAGATTTGCAACAATAAATATACTCTTTTCATCATTTTTAAAAACACAAAAGGTTGATACAATGATATCTGTATCAACCTTTTATTATCTAAATTGTTAATTTCTAAATTTACACCAATAATTGAATTATTACTCAATATTGTTGATTGATGTGATTGCTGTTGTTCAAGATTTAGCAAAATCTCTTCGCTATCACTTTCATATTCCATTTGTGAAAATACAAAATTATCCGTAACAATAGTGGGTAGTAAGTTTGTTTTCAGCAATGCTTTCTCTGCTATGGAGCGAGCTACATGACCAATTGTAACCTCCTTTTTAATACTTAAAAAGACAGCATACGACTCTCTACACCACCTGCGAAAACGAAGTTTTCTAAATGTGTTATGCTTTCTATTGAACATTTAACTAATACTTGGTAGGATCTTCAAAGAAGTCGTCAAAATCATAAAAGTTTACCTTCACTTTCCACACATCAGTGAGCGGTTGCATAGATATATTTTTACCACCGATAATATATAGGGTGTAATTCTCTTTATCGTGAATTAGTGATGCATTGCTTCGAAAAGCATAATTTTCGGGCAGTCTATTTTGCAATGTGTCTGTTTCTACCCAAGTAAGTCCCTCGTCTATTGATTGAGTAAGCTGATATAGAGTATCTGCCACTTCAGTTGGTGATTTTAGGCCACCAAAAATCAACATTTTGCTACCATAATAAGCGGTAGAAGCTTCTGATATCTCTGGAAACTCAAAAGTGCGATGTTTTAAATTTACCCAATAGAGCGTATCAACACCCAAGCGATTTTCAGCCGACCAAAGTGTATTTAGGTAGTTACCATTTACATCCATACCACCAACAACTAAAACTTTTTCACGCCCAATTACTGGTTTAAAACTTGTAGACGAGAAGCCACTAATTGGAAAATCCGTAAACTCACGTTGTTCTGAAAACTGCCAAGAAACTCCATCAATCGAATTGGCTATTCTCACGTTATTGCTAATCTTATGCTGAGCAACAGCCCATAATTTATCTTTGAAACTAAAAAGCAAAGATTTATAGTCATAAGCATTGTCACCATCGATGCTGTATTTCGTCCAATTCAAACCATCAACCGACTGATAAAGTTCATTTCCATTATGAAGCACAATTAATTTTGAATTGTAAACTTGAATATCGCGAAGTGACACCCCAACAGGCAAACCATTTGTTTCGCCAGCAAGAGTCCAATTCGTGGCGTCAGTAGATGTATAAAGCTTATTTTCTGATGCATAACCGTGAAAATAATAAAACTTTTTATCTAATAAAAGAGCCTTCTGATTAAGCGAGCCATTGGGCAACACCTGATTTTTCAACTGTGTCCAAGTGTGTAAGTAAGTTTCGACCTGATGCACCCTTAAATCGATGATATACTCCTTACTTGCTTTTTTATCTGTTGCAATATTTTTTAATTTTACTTTTTTGGTAAAATCAATCGCATTAGCAGTGCTACCTGTATTTCCAGTACCATAAGCACTATACGAAACATTTTCAGAAACAGAGTCATTGATAATGTAACCAGTAGAACTGGCAAACTGAATATTTAAGTGCAAACTATCTACCCTGGTGCCATAAGGCAATGAATCTAAATTATAAATCATCATCTCCTCCTCATTTACTATAAAAGTAGCTAAAGCAGCGTTGGGAGAGCTGTCATTTCTTTGAATTGTCATCGACAGCACACTTGCATCATCTGACACGCTGATAGTTTGTTGTGAGTCGCCCAAACAAGAAGAGAAGGCAAACAATGAAACAATAAATATCAGTAATGAAGTATTAAATATTATTTTTCTCATATATTTTCTCAATTATCAGCTTTTAAACCGAAGATTTAAATGATTGCAAAGTTATAAAACATATTTGACTCTATCTGATAGAACATTATAATTTATCTATTTTTATATAAATCTTACAAAGTCGAATTATTGACAATTCAATTATTTTGAGCAAATCAACTCTGCCGCCACAGGACAGTGGTCTGAGTGATAGGCATCTGACAAAATAGCAGCTGTTTTCAATTTATCTTTCAACGGAGATGATGCCCATATATAATCAATACGCCATCCCAAATTGCGATCGCGTGCAGCTGTGCGATAACTCCACCAGCTATAATTATCGCCTTCGTTGTTGAAGTGGCGAAACGTATCAATCATTCCTGCAGCCTCATATTCATCCATCCATTGACGCTCTTCGGGCAAAAAACCCGATACATTTTCGTGCTTTTCGGGCGAATGAATATCAATTGCTTTATGACAAATATTATAGTCGCCACAGACCAGCAAATTGGGTCTTTCAAGACGTAAATTCTCAATAAATCTATGAAAATAGTGCAAAAACTCCATTTTTGCATCTTGACGAACATCGCCAGATGAGCCAGAAGGTATATAGACACTAATTACACTTAAATCACCAAAGTCAGCACGAATAACTCGCCCTTCTTTGTCAAACTTTTCAACGCCCATTCCTATAACAACTCTATCTGGGGCCTTTTTTGTGAGAATAGCTACACCGCTATAACCTTTTTTTTCAGCTGAATGAAAATAGGCATAATAGCCCATCTCAATAAGAGTTTGGACATCAATCTGCTCTGGTTGAGCTTTTGTTTCTTGAATACATAATATATCGGGATTTTCACTATTCAGCCAGTCGGCAAAGCCTTTATTCATCGCAGCCCGAATACCATTGACGTTATAAGAAATTATTTTAAATTTACCACTCATATTTTTACGGGTTATGTACCCTTTTTATCTCTTTAAATAATTCTGACGCAAACACAAAATCATTCAATTCTTCATTATCTGAGCTTAGTATCTCCTTATTGCTACCCTCCCAAGCTTTTTTTCCTTTGTTGATAAAAATCACGTTATCTCCTATTTCCATCACCGAGTTCATATCGTGAGAGTTGATAATGGTGGTCATATTGTACTCTTCGGTCAGCTCTTTTATTAAGCTATCAATCACCAAAGAGGTTTGCGGATCGAGTCCTGAGTTAGGTTCATCGCAAAACAAGTATTTTGGATTCAATGCAATAGCTCTTGCAATGGCTACGCGTTTTTGCATACCTCCACTAATCTCGGACGGAGCCAAATCGAAGGCCGTTTCTCGTATCTGCACCCGTTCCAAACAGAAACGAGCACGTTTTTCCATCTCTTTTTTAGTTTCACCAGAAAACATCTCCAAAGGATACATCACATTTTCAAAAACCGTGGATGAATCGAAAAGTGCAGAACCTTGAAACAACATTCCTACTTCACGTCTGAGCTGACGAATCTCTTTCATCGTCATATCAGGAAGGTTTCTATCATCATACATAATGGTACCTGTGTCAATACGGTGAAGCCCAATTACACTCTTCATCAAAACCGTTTTTCCCGAACCACTGGCACCAATAATCATATTGCATTTGCTTGGGATGAAGTCAGTATTGATATCATAAAGCACCTGCAAATCATCAAATGATTTATTCAAATCTCTAACTTTAATCATTTTAGTTTAGCATTAAATTGGTTATCAATAGATTAAAAAAGAGAATGAGAATACTGCTATTTACTACAGCATTTGTGCTCGCTTTACCTACATCGAGTGCACCGCCGTAGGCATAATATCCATAATAAGAAGCCACAGAAGAGATGATAAAAGCAAAAACCAATGATTTGACTATCGAGTAAAAAATATAGTAAGGAATAAACGCATACTGAATACCAAGAAGATAGTCAGCTACTGTGATGATGTCAGAAAACATACCAACCAAATAACCACCGAAAAGACCAACCGCCATACTGAAAATAACCAATAGGGGCATCATCACTACAAAAGCTGTTATTTTTGGTAAAATCAGGTAGTTGGCCGAATTGACACCCATAATTTCTAAAGCATCAATCTGCTCAGTAATGCGCATTGTGCCTATTTCGGAAGCAATATTCGAACCCACTTTTCCAGCTAAGATCAAACACATTATCGTAGAGGAGAACTCTAACAGTAAAGTATCTCTGGTAACCAAACCGGTGCTGTAAGTAGGCAAAAGTGGGTTCTCAGTATTCAATTTGGTCTGAATGGTCATAATCGCACCAATAAAAACTGAAATAATAATTACAATAGGTAACGACTCCATTCCTAACTTTTTAATTTCACGTGGAAATTGCCGCCAAAACATTTTCCATTTGTCTGGCCATTGAAACGTCTTCCACATCAATAGCGAATATTCACCTATTTGTGCTAAATAACCCATAGTTGCTGTTTTATAAAAATCAAACAACAAAGATAATAAATCAATCTGAGAGTAATGGAAACAAAAAAGAGAAATTCAAAATTATTGAACTTCTCTTTCTCTATTTTTAAGTGGAGTCTATTATCTGATACGACTCTCTTTGATACGTGCTTTCTTACCTGTAAGTTTACGTAGGTAGTAGAGTTTTGCACGACGTACTTTACCTTTTTTATTTATTGTAATAGCCTCAACGAAAGGTGAATCCATAGGGAAAATTCTTTCTACACCTACGTTACCTGACATTTTACGAACTGTAAAACGTTTTTTATTTCCGTGACCTACAATTTTTATAACCGTACCTCTAAACTCTTGGATACGCTCTTTACTACCCTCTCTGATGCGATATCCTACTGTAATCGTATCACCGCTTTTGAAATTAGGGAAGTTTTTTTCTTCATCAAATGCTTGTTCAGCAACTTTAATTAAGTCCATAATTCTAATTATATTAACTATTATTTAGCACAATATGAACGGATTCCTTTTGTTCCGACAGAGATTATGCTCAAATTGGACTGCAAAAGTAATCATAATTTTCTATATAAACAACTACTGTAATTATATTTTTCTGAATCTATTTGTTTTACTCAAATGCAGTTTACGAAAATGAGATAAAAATGGCCTTATTTCACTCCTCTCTCATTGAGTGCTTGCTGATATTTTCGAGCGTTTTGTAGATGCGTTGCCCAATTTGAAGCAAAATTGTGCTCTCCATTAAAGGTCTCTTTGGCACACATATAGAGATAGTCATTTTTGTCATAATTGAGCACAGCTTCCAAAGCTGAAATAGTAGGTATTCTGATTGGGCCTGGTGTCAATCCTCTATTTTTATATGTATTGTAGGGCGAATCCATTTTCAAATGTTTATTCAATACCCGCCTTATCGTAAAGTCGCCCGTAGCAAAAATAACAGTTGGGTCAGCTTGCAAGGGCATCCCAATACGCAGTCGATTGATGTATAAGCCTGCTACAATTGGTTTTTCTGCTACATTATTTGTTTCGCCATCGACTATTGAGGCCAACACGCTTACCTCCAATGGAGTGAGTGGAATAGCTGCTGCTTTGCGTTTGTTCTCTTCAGTCCAAAAGTTATCATATTCTCGCTTCATTCTATCAAATAGTTTCTCAGCTTTAATATTCCAAAACACCTCATAAGTATTGGGCAAAAACAGCGATACAGCATTGAGGGTATCTAATCCAAACTTTTGCTGATAAGCAGAGTCACGCAATAAGCTCAAAATTTCGAGCGAGTCGGGCATCAACTGTTGAGCTAATCGGCCTGCAAGCTGCTCTTTGGTTCTGATATTATTGAAAGTAAGATTCACAGGTGATTGATTGCCATTTCTCAAATTGCGTATCAACTTTTGATTACTCATCTGATTTTCTATTTGATACCTTCCGCTTCTTACACTTGCATCTTTATCATATTTCAATATCTTAGCTACCCAATCGAAGGTGGTTTTAGAGTGTATCTTTGATTTTTCAGCAATCAACAGTTTGACATCTTCATAACTTGAGTTTTCATAAATGTAGATGTAGGGATCTTCATCAGAAAGCAAACTAATATTATTTGAATTAAAAATCTTGTGAAAAGCTAAATAGCCAAATATTGGTGCCAAAATGACCAAAACCAGCCCAAACCTTATCCATTTATTCTTTTTCATAACTGTTTTTCATATCAATTTCTAAAATATGCACAAAGATAAAAAAATAAAATCATACTATTTCACTCAAAAGGTTTTGTTAGTTTAAAAATATGCTGTATATTTGCACTCGCAATTTCAGGGCGACCTACTATTTGGAAGTGTGGGTGAGTGGCTGAAACCAACAGTTTGCTAAACTGTCGTACGGGTAACTGTACCGCGAGTTCGAATCTCGCCGCTTCCGCCTGAAACGAAAAAACGTTGTAACAAATTAAAGTTACAACGTTTTTTTTATATATAGATTTTACTTTATTGATCAAACCTCAACTCTCCATTTAGATATCTAAAATAGTGCCTATTCAGTAGCTGTAAAAACTTAGACACATCTTCTTTCGCTTTAATGGTATCTGTAGATATTTCACTACCTTTCATTTTCAAAAGCATCAAACCATAAAGAAAGGTAAACGCCAACTCTATATCACCCAAGTCATTTTCACCTTGCATTTGTCTAAGATGATTGATAGATGGCAAAATGGTATAAAACTGTCTGTTGTATTCACTCTCTTGATTGGAGGCAAACAGTTCTTGATGAAAATCATTTAAAATTATAATCGTGTTTTTGTTTAGTTGCAGATGGCCTTTCTCCTTTACTCCCTCCATTTGCATCATTTCAATCAAGCTTTCATACCACTCATAAAGACTCTTTTTATCATCTTCACTCAGCTCATAAGGCTCAATAATTTGTTTCTCAATTTTTGCAATATCAAACTGGAATGCCCTGATAAGATCTTCTATTTGCCACATATAGAGCAAATATTCTATCATGTTTGATTTTTTTAATTTCGATGCAATAAACATATTTAATATATCAAAATGTTTTTAGACTGAATAAGCTTAATCTTCAATATCAAAATCATCTAAATCTGAGTCGCTAAAAAAATTAGGATCGAAAAAATCATCAATCTCTCTACGCTCTTTTTTAGTGGGGCGGCCTGTACCTCTTGCTCTGGCATTTTTGACAGCAATTTTATGTAGTTCTATCATTTCAAGCTGCTCAGGTGTAGTGACATTTTCCATATAATTTTCGACCAACTTGGCACCTACCCTATTTTGCAAAAGCCCAATCACTTTGAAAGAGAAAACTACCGGATTTTTGCGTACTTGAATTACATCACCGATTTTTACCATGCGCGATGGCTTTGCTGCCACATTATCAACCAACACATTTCCTTTTTTACAAGCTTCGGCAGCTACACTGCGGGTTTTGAAAATACGCACTGCCCATAGCCATTTGTCAATCCTCACTTCACTCATAGCTCAAAACTCTACTTGTTGTTAAATTCGTTCATCGTGCGATCAACACCAATAAAACAGAAACTTTTGATAATTTCAATAGCACGTTCTATCCGATCAGGCAAAAGTTTTTTTTCCTCATCATTCCATTGATCCAAAACATAATTGACTTGAGCACCTATTGGAAATTCATTTCCGATGCCAAACCTAAGCCGATTGTACTTACTATGCCCTAAGATTGATTGGATATGTTTCAAACCGTTATGCCCAGCATCTGAGCCTTTAGGTTTAAGTCTTAAAGTACCAAATGGCAAAGCAATATCATCTACCAACACCAAAACATTTTCGATAGGAACATTCTCTTTATTCATCCAGTACCGAAGTGCATTGCCGCTTAGATTCATATATGTGGAGGGTTTCAGTAGTATTAACATTCTCCCACGCACTTTTGTCTCGGCTACAAAACCATATCGTTTGTCTTGAAAAAAAACATTGGACACATCAGCGAATGCGTCCAATATTGAAAATCCTATATTATGTCTTGTGTTATGATATTCTGAGCCAATATTACCTAAACCAACAATTAAATATTTCATCATAAAATAGTTTTAATCCAAAATGGTTATTGAAACTCAGTTGAGTGAGTGCTGTTTTGATTATCAATGAAACCGCTCACTCCTAACACATACATTTATGCACTATTCTGCATCAGCTGGAGCTTCATCTGAAGCAGCTCCCTCTGCACTTTCAGTCTCCTCTTCGTCCTCATCAGCACTTGCCGCACCTCGAGCTGCACGAGTCAATTTAACCTGTGCTACAACAGCGTTGTTGGCGTTAAGTAGTTCAAGTTTGTCAAATGACAAATCACCCACTTGGATAGATTTACCTAACTTCAATTTGCTAACATCTACAACAATCTCTTCTGGCAGTTCAGTATAGATACCTCTTACACGCAATCTACGCATAGCTAAAGTAAGTTTACCCCCTGCTTTAACACCTGGTGCAAATCCTTCTAATCTTACAGGCAATTCAACCACAACTGGCTTGTCTGCAAACACCTCTAAAAAGTCAACATGCAAAGTTGCATCACTTACTGGATGAAATTGTAGATCTTTTATGATTGACTTAACCGTTTTATTCCCAATAGTCAACTCTACTATATATACATTAGGCGTGTAAATAATTCTACGAATATCACCTTCTTTGGCTACAAAGTGTATCAACTCTTCGCCACCATATAATACACAGGGAACTAAACCCTCTTTGCGAAATTTTTTCGCATACTTTTTTCCTACTTCTTGGCGTTGTTCGCCTGATAATTGGAATGTTTTCATCTTTTAATCTTTAATTGTGTTACTCAAAATTTAAGCTTTTATTAATTTAGTGATAAGTCGCTTAATTTCCCATCACACTCTCTTTTTCAAAAAAGTATGCAAAGGTATAAATTTTATCTTTGCTAAGCAAGCATTGAGGACTTTAAAATTGAGGATATTGCATTGTAACACAATGTAGTGAGCCATGCTGCTCAATCAAAACGCTACAATCAACTCCTATTATCTCTCGGTGAGGAAAGATTTTACCCAATATTGATAGTGCTTCATTATCTTTTTTTGCCGAGCGATACGTTGGCACCAACACCGCTTGGTTCATAATCAAAAAGTTGGCATAAGTGGCTGGCAAACGCTTGCCATTTATATCGTACACCGGATCAGCCATTGGTAGTGCTACCAATTTATAAGGTTTGTTGTTATTTTTTTGTCTGAAAAGCTTCAACTCATCTTCCATCTTTTTTAACTCTTGGTAATGCACATCAGACGTGTTTTCGCACTTGACATAAGCAATGGTATCTACTGAACAAAAACGTGCTAATGTATCGATATGACTATCTGTATCATCGCCTTCTAAGAAACCATAATGAAGCCACAACACACGCTCTGCACCAAGATATTTACGCAATCGTCTTTCTACGGCACTTTTTTTCATATTGTTTCTATTTATCGACAAGAGGCAGTTTGCTGTAGTTAGAATCGTTCCTTCGCCATCACTTTCAACACTTCCTCCTTCGAGTATAAAACTTCTTCTGTCACGGTATTTCACATTCTTAGGGAAAACATTTTTATCAAAAAGCTTTTTACTGATTTGATTATCCAAATTAGATGGAAACTTCAAACCCCAACCATTAAATGCAAAATCAAGGATTTGAGGTTTACCATTTTTGAATACTGAAATAGCACCGTGATCACGAGCCCAAGTATCATTATTTACCACCAAGTGGTATTCTATCTTATCTTGTGGCAAATGAGATAAAGAGGTTTTTGCCAACTCGATATCAGCACCTACTACCAATAGTTTCTGAGACTTAACAACCTCTGTAGCAATGCTTACAAAACAATCTAAGGCCTCTTCGAGCATATAGCCCCAGTCCGTTTCGGCGTGAGGAAATGTCAGCTGTATAAACGACTGTGGTTCCCACTCGGCTGGGAAACGGATTACATTGTTTTTTTTTGTTAATATATTTTTCATCAAATAAGCTTAAATATCAATTCTTTTTGCATCCACACCTTCATCAACAAACACTTTTTCGGGAGGCGTAAGAAGCACCGATGGATTATGTAGATATTTATTAAGTAATCGCAAGGAAGAAGCGTAATAAAACCCATCGCAAATACGCTCATCTACAACAAACTTTAGAAGAATGCTTCTGTATTTTTTCAATTCACCATCTCTGCTTACTGTATGACGATCCGATTTTTTGCCCATAGCTGCAAAAACACTACAATTGCCAAATTCATATAAATGATGATAGATAGACTCGATACCTATTGATCCAATATTTGTCAAAAACAAACTCGTATGCCAAGGACTTGCCTGTTCTATCGCTCGGGGCAACAAACCCACCTTATCACACCAAATGAAAAGAAAAACAACAAAACGCATCATAAAATCGGGTAATAAACCTAAAAGCTTTGAAATTTTATCACTTGAGTTCTCTTGACCTTCAAGTTGATTCTCTTCTAACTCTTTGTTGATTTTATTCACCACATCATAAATGGTGTCGGTGGGTTGAAAATAGGGTTTTATCAAAGTTTCCTCTCCATCATCAGTAAGAGATCGCTTTACCACCAAAGCAATATTGATATAGTTGCGAGCAAAGATTTTATTCCACACCACAAATCTATTGAGGTTTGGTCGTTGTGAAACCAAACGAATAAGCGACGCTATAACCACATGCATAATGGATAGACCAGGCATTTTTGCTTTATGCTCTTTGATAAAAGTTTCAATATTTTCAATAGGCACTCGCTCTTCAAAAAAGTTTTGAGCATCTATTCTTGTTCTGAG
>CAYFRA010000013.1:18280-30913 GCA_964345395.1 uncultured Paludibacter sp.
TTTCAATAGGCACTCGCTCTTCAAAAAAGTTTTGAGCATCTATTCTTGTTCTGAGGATATATGGTATCACTGAAAAAACGGGATCAACTTTCGTTACCCGCCAACCGTCATAACGATCTCCAATACGACGTCTAAAATATCTCAATTTATTCTCTTGATATTTCTTCATAAATTCAATTCATTTATAAAACTTAAACAACCTAAATATAGTGGCACAATAGCTACTTAAACATAGCTACTTTACGCATATTTACGGATAAATCGCAAATTGCTCCAAAGATAACAGTTTTTTCAAATATCATCTCTGTTATCTCTCATGTTTTTAACTTTGGTAAAGAGTAAACTTATTTCTATTTGCTTATTTCAATTAAGCTTCTCAAAGTGCCAGCAAAATCATCAATTTCGTCTTCAGAAGTATCAAAAGAACACATCCAACGCAACTCCCCTGTTTGGCTATTCCAGTCATAAAAGGGATATTTGCTACGCAATGGCTCCACTACCATAGCAGGTATCTTCACAAATAAGGCATTGCTCTGAACTTTTTGAGTTACCTGCACATAATCCAAATTTGCAATTTTTTGATATAAAACTTGAGCCATATTGTTTGAATGTGATGCCAGCTCTAACCACAAGTCATTTTCTAACAACGCTTTGAACTGCACGGCTATAAATCTATTTTTTGAAAAAAGTTGAGCTGTTTGCTTTTGATAGAAATGGGCATAGCTTCGCAACTTTTTGTTAAAAATTAAAATTGCTTCACCAATCATTAAACCATTTTTTGTACCTCCAAAACTCATTATATCAACGCCACAATCTACGGTAGCCTCTTTCAGACCTACGCCCAAATAAGCTACCGCATTGGAAATACGGGCACCATCAATATGGAAATACATATCATTTTGATGGGCAAAATCGGCCAAAGCCCGCAACTCATCTAAAGAGTAAACAGTACCCAATTCAGTACTTTGACTAATCGATATCACTTTTGGTTGCGTATGATGCACATCGCCAATTTTGCTGAGCAAAGGAGCTATCATTTGTGGTGTCAATTTACCATCGGGAGTTTGTAAAGTTTGCAATGTCGAACCTGTTATTTGAGTTGGTGCTCCGCATTCATCAACGCATATATGTGCTGTGTCTGCACATACTATCGACTGGAATGGCAAAACACAACATCTTAAACTCACAATGTTGGCTCCTGTACCATTAAAAGCGTATAGCACCTCAACATCTCCAAAAATATGGTTAAACAACTCATTGGTTTCGACTGATATTTCATCATCACCATAAGAGGTTTGATGATTTTGATTTACGTTGAGCAATGCCTGCATCACAATGGGATGTACTCCCGAATAATTGTCACTTGCAAATGATTTCATAAGACATTGAATTTATGCAAATTACGCCCGAACAAAAAGCTGTATCGGGCGTAATCTATTTTGAATTAAAATTCATTGAATTAAAATTTAAACTTATCGAAAAAACTTTTTTTCGTTTCTTCTTTTATCTCCTCATCACCCACAGCTTCGTCTGTAGGATTGTCAGATTTGATAGACTCGTAATACTCCTCACGACTCATCACATCTCCTTGCTCTTTTTTAATGAAATTAATAACATCTTCCAAACCTTTTGAGAAGTTATCAAAATCTTCTTTATATAGAAATATTTTGTGCTTTTCATAGCTCACTCGGATATCATCATCGCTGCCATTGATCCTTTTTTTACTCTCTGTAATGGCCAAATACATATCCCCATTACGACTTGTTTTTACATCTAAGTAATAGATTCTTCTCCCCGCTCTGATTGAATTAGAATAAACAATCTCACTCTCTCTCTTTTCTAGTTCAATTTTTCTTTTTTCACCTTCCATACTTTCTTTCTTTTTTCACTGCAATCAGGTTTGATTATTTTTTCTCCTAATACAGTAACAATTAAATTAATTCGATTATAAAATTTTAAAGTTGGCGATATCAATCGCTTTACTAAATTACATTTTTCAAATTTCAGAATATTTTTTTTAATAATCAAATCATATAGCTACTTTTTATCACTTTTTCATTAATTTATCATTGCTCTCAACATTTTGAAGTAAAATAATTACTTAATTTAATTCAAATATTAGAGTTTAAATAAGAAAAATCTTACCTTTGCAGAAAGAGTTAGGACAGTTGATTAAAAGCGTTTATGATAAATAGAGTTTTACTTCGAATCAAAATCATTCAAATTATTTATGCGTACTACAAGGGCAATGTTAAATCTATTCCCTTAGCAGAAAAAGAATTATTTTATAGTATTGATAGATCTTATGATCTCTACATTCACCTCTTGCAGTTATCCATTGAGGTTACTCAATATGCCGAACAAAAAATAGATGCTCGAAAACACAAATTGAGACCAACAGAAGAGGATTTGAATCCCAATACCCGTTTTATCGATAATCTATTTGTCAAACAATTGCGAGAAAATGTAGAGTTGAAAGAATATATCCAATCTCACAAATTGTCTTGGGCGATATATGATGACACAGTGAAGATGATCTACAACTTAATTGTAGAAAGCGATGACTACCTAAGATATATGGCCAAAGAAAACAGTAGCTATAAAGATGACAAAGAGCTATGGCGCAAAATCTACAAGAAAACGATATTTCATAGTGAAGAGTTTCACAATGCAATTGAAGATCAAAGCATTTATTGGACCAACGATTTAGAAATCGTTATTAGTTTTATTACCAAAACCATCAAACAAAAATTTGATGAAAACAGTGAGGCTAATCAATCTTTATTACCCCAATACAACGATGAGGAAGACAAGAAATATATTCGAGAATTGTTGCATCACACGCTTAAGAATGAGAAAGAATACACTGAATTAATTGGAAAGTTTTCAACCAACTGGGATGTAGAGCGTATTGCATTTATGGATACCGTGATATTACAAACTGCTTTGGCTGAACTCACCAACTTCCCCACTATCCCGGTGAATGTAACACTAAATGAGTATATTGAAATAGCTAAGAATTATAGTACCGAAAAGAGTGCCAACTTTATCAATGGTGTGTTGGACAATATCGTTAAGGAGCTAAAAGCTGAAAACAAATTACTCAAAGTAGTCAGGATGTAGCATTATTTTTTTTTATTAAATAACAATTTAAATTTTATAGATATGAACTTATTATTTGTGTTTTTACAAGCAGCTCAAGGGCAACAAGGTGGTATGGGTGCATACTCAGGCTTAATTATGATGCTTCTTATATTTGTAGTGTTTTATTTCTTTATGATCAGACCTCAATCAAAGCGTCAGAAAGAGATCAAAAAACAAAGAGAAGAGATGAAACAGGGTGATAAAGTGGTAACTTCTGGTGGTATATATGGAAAAGTAAAAGACATCAAAGAGAGAACTGTAACTATCGAGATTGCTGACAATGTGCGTATTGTAGTTGACAAAGGCTCAATTTATGCCACTGCAACTGACATTCCTCCAACAGATAGCAACAAATAATTTTTTTTCGCACAATGATGGAAGAATCAAAAAATAAATTCAATAGCAAGTTGAGGAGTATCATCTTTTCGAAAGATACTCCCATCTTTCTATTCTTTTTGTTGCTTGCAACTATTTTCTGGTTCATCCAGTCTTTTGATAAACAACGCACTACATCTCTAAAAGTTCCTATCCGATATATTGGATTAAGCGATGAAATCGAAATTGAACAGGAACTTCCGAGCAATTTAGAAGTTCGAATAAAAGATGAAGGTGCTGCAATTCTCAAGTACAAGCGAAATGATATAGTGCCTTTAGCACTTGAGTTGGACAAAAATTTTGAAGATAAAGGGAGGATTATAATCTCTTCCGATCAGCTCAAAAGCAGACTTGCTCAATATGTTTTTCCGACCACCTCTATTTTGAGCATCACACCCGACTCGATATCAAGCAACTACTACAAATTAAATTACAAAACAGTACCTGTACGATTAAGTGGTGATATCAAAATTGCCAATCAATATGTGCTCCGCCAAGACATAAGCATTGAGCCCAAGCAGGTGAAAGTGTATGGTCCTAAAAACGTGATTGATACACTCAGTGCTATTTATACAAAAAAATATGAAGGTAGGAGTATCAACAAAGACTCAAGTTATGTTGCACTGAAGTTAGATAATAGTAATAAGCAACTGAAACTAAGCGAAGAGGAGGTCAGTGTAGGGGTTTTTGTTGAGATGTTTACTGAAAACAAGTTTGAAGCTCCTATTATATTAAAAAATGTGCCTAACAATGTAACGGTAAGGCTTTTTCCAAACTCTGCAACTATATCTTATAATGTAAAAATGAGTGATTTCAACAAAGTATCTGAAAGAGATGTGAGATTAATTTTTGATTACAATGAAGCGATTGAGTTGAAAAAAAGAGAATACAACTTACAAACAGAAATAGAAACTGACAAGATTTGGAGTGTACGCTCCAACCCAAGCAAAGTTGAGTTTTTATTAGAAAAGAGAGATTAAATTAAATTCAATAAAGAGATAAATATTATGTGGCAAAGAATACAAACACTCTATTTTGTTTTGATTATCGGACTGATGATCGCATCGATTATACTACCCAACGCAATGTTCTACAACCCCGATAAGTTGCTAACCTACAAATTGGATGCTCGCGGTATAGTTGAAATCAACAATCAAGGCGACGCTGTAGATATAGTTGGTAAAAACCCCATTATGATTGTTTTTGGAATTATATTATTTCTAACTACCTATTGCATAGCAGCCTACAAAGACCGGAGGAAACAGATTAGAATGGCTACCATCAACCTATTCCTTCTGATAATTTATATCTTTGTTTTGGCTGGATATATCTATGTAGCAAAAGGTAAATTAGATGTAGAAGTTGATTTATTGTATCCCATATCATTTCCAATCATCTCACTAATCCTCAACTATCTTGCTATGAGAGGAATTGCCAAAGATGAGAAATTGGTTCGCTCGCTTGACAGATTGAGATAAAAACCATTTTTTGAGATATGTTGCGTATCGTCACACTAACCGACAACAATGGCAACCCTACCAAACCCTTGCTTAAAACTGAGCATGGCTTGTCATTTTATATCGAAACAGATAGGCATAAAATCCTTTTCGACACTGGCAAAACCGAACAATATCTACACAATGCCACACTACTGGATATTGATCTGAAAGAGGTAGATACGCTCATTATCTCACACGGCCATTATGATCACCTTGGTGGGTTAAATAGTTTTCTTAAACTGAACACCAAAGCCAAGATATATATCAAAAAGAGTGTTTTCGACTCGCAATACTTCTCAATAAGAGATCAGCAAGTGAAACAAATTGGATATGATGAGGTAATAAAAGAACACTTTGATCGATTCTCTTTTGTTGATGAAAATCTGATTATTGATAATGAACTCATTTTAATTCCCTATATAGAACAGACCCACCCTACTCCAAAAGGCAACAAACTACTTTACAAAAACATCAACGACAAACTCATTCACGATGATTTTTTACACGAATTGATTTTTGCAATACTCTATGATAGTCAAATTTATCTTTTTAGTGGATGTGCTCATAATGGTATTTTGAATATGCTTGACACCATCAAAACGCACTTTCCAAACAATAACATCAAAGCTATATTTGGAGGGCTACACCTCATCGAGCCCAATCAGTTTGTTGAAGTTGAAACTGCAAAAGAAATCACCGATATAGCTTCAAAACTATCTGAAAAGCTTGCTGCTGACGCAAAAGTATATACAGGGCACTGCACTGGCTCAGTCGCTACTCAAATCCTATCAAACAGATTAACTTCACAGTTTGATAATTTTTATGTCGGTTTTCAATTAGACATTTAGTTATCATATTTCTACTAAACTTCTACTCAAAATCCTTTTCACACTTGGTTTGACCAAACCATAATCAAATACAAAAGGAGTGATGTGTGACAAACGACTTGAGAGCGTTGCAAGACGAGGAATTGCACCTAGCATCGTATCAGGCGGTACATTGCAACAAGCAAACTACGGTATGGGCTACAAAAACAGCAACTCAAAAATTAATCAAACAGGAGGTGGAGGTGGTGTGTTGGCATACGGTGGTAGTGCTGCTTCATCAACTTCTTCTGCTGGCTCTATAAATAGCAATTATAACAGCACTTATTCTATACCTACAGTTTTTGCTCCCAGCAATGGAGGGGGCGATATTGGAGGCGTTGTACTGGCCGACCCTAATAATAATGACAATGATGTCAACTTCCTACCTCTTGGCGATGGGCTATTTCCCCTGCTCTTGTTCGGCTTGCTTTATTTAGTAATCATTGAAAGGAAGTTGAGAGTCAAAGGTTAAAGGGAGAAGATATAGGTTTTTTTAGTGGTAATTCGATTGATATTCTATTGGTATGCGGTTGATATTCGACACCTTTATTACTATTTATTATCTTAAATGCTATAAATATAACGCTACTCTGTTGCTTGCTTAGTTGAAAGTTAGAAAAACTCATCGTTCATCATTAATCTTTCAAACCTTCCTTAGGCAAAATCAAATTTCATTCAATTCTTTTTGCTTAAATCTAAATAATAAATTATATATTTGTAGATTGAATGAATTGGTAGAAATATAAGATTTCACTTTTCATTGCAATTTGATCAACATTAAAATTTACATAGACTATACAAGCTGATTAAAAGAGAGATATGGCTACAGATAAGTTAGTAACATTGGATGACAATGAACTTATTCAAAAAGAGTTTGATGAGCTATTAGATGCATATGTCAATTCGAATCATCGCAAAAAGACAGAATTGATCACCAAGGCATTTAATTTTGCACATAGCGCACACAAAGATTTGAGACGTCGCTCAGGAGAACCCTACATTCTCCATCCCATTGCTGTGGCCAAAATTGTAATTAGCGAAATTGGTTTGGGATCAACCTCCATCTGCTCTGCCCTACTCCACGATGTGGTTGAAGACACCGAATATACGGTTGAAGATATTGAAAATCATTTTGGAACAAAAATCGCAAAAATTGTTGATGGATTAACCAAAATCTCTGGTGGCGTATTTGGTGACAAAGCATCAGGGCAGGCTGAAAATTTTAGAAAATTATTACTTACAATGTCGGAAGATATTCGTGTAATATTGATTAAAATTGCAGACCGACTTCACAATATGCGTACTTTGGGCTCAATGCCACCCGCCAAACAGTACAAAATTGCTGGTGAAACCGAATATATCTATGCCCCATTAGCACATCGATTAGGTTTGTTTAGAATAAAAACAGAACTTGAGAACTTAAGTTTCAAATATGATCACCCTGAAACTTATCATCATATCGAGCAATTGCTTGAGAATGAAAAAGATGTTCTTGATAAGTTTTACAACGAGTTTTCAGCACCTATTCAAAAAACTCTCGAAGCAAATGGATTTCAATTTGAGCTTTTCAAACGCATCAAATCTGTATATTCGATATGGAAAAAAATGTCAACCAAAAATATCCCTTTTGATGAGGTCTATGACATTTTGGCTCTACGCATTATTTTTGATCCATTAGAGGGGATTGATGAAAGGGTGCAATGTTGGATGATTTACTCTGCTATCACATCAATCTACAAACCACACCCTGAGCGTATTCGCGACTGGGTAAGTACGCCCAAAGCCAACGGATATGAAGCTCTACACATCACAGTGATGACACCCGCAGGGCGTTGGGTCGAAATTCAGATACGTAGCAAGCGAATGCACGATATAGCTGAACGTGGTTTGGCAGCACATTGGAAGTACAAAGCGGGTTCAAAATCAGATACTGAATCTGAATTGGATAAATGGCTTAAAACTGTAAAGGAGCTGTTAGAAAATCCTGAACCTAATGCTATTGACTTCTTGGACACATTTAAGCTCAATCTTTTCTCCTCCGAAATATTCGTATTTACACCAAAAGGGGATATCAAAACTTTGGCTAAAGGTGCCACAGCTCTTGATTTTGCGTTTCACATCCACACCGAAATAGGCTACAAGAGCATAGCCGCAAAAGTAAATCATAAGTTAGTTGCTCTCAATCACGAGCTAAATAGTGGTGATCAGGTAGAAATAGTAACATCCTCAAAACAGAAACCTCAGGAGGAGTGGCTAAGCTTTGTAACAACTGGACATGCTCAATCAAATCTTCGATCCTATTTCAGAAAAGAGGAGCGTAAAGATATAGCTGCTGGGCAAGAAAAATTAGAAACTTTATTTAGACAACACAGCTTTAGCTTAGATAGCAAGAGCCTAAATCAACTGATCAATTATTTCCATATTGATAGCATTAATGATTTGTATTTGGAAATAGGTAGGAATATCATTGATAAAGATCAAATTATTGAAGCACTCAAACCAAAAGCATCTGGATTATTTTCAAAAATTCTTAGAAACCCCTTTTCTCATTCTGCTAATGACAAAAAAGAGGATAAATCTGCTCCCAGCGAAAAAGAAGCGAACGAAAAGTTTGATTTGAAAAAGACCTATCGTCTTAATCATCTTCAAATGGGTAAATCGTATGAGCTTGCCGCTTGTTGCCATCCTATTCCAGGCGATGACATTTTAGGCTATGTGAATGATAACAACTTAATCGTTGTTCATAAAAGGCAGTGTAAATTAGCTAATATTATTAAAAGTAATTTCGGTAATAGGATAGTAAACACAGAGTGGGGTGAATATAAATCACAAATTTTTGTTGAAAGACTTGAGATTAATGGGATTGACAAACCGGGATTGCTAATAGATATTTTGAAAGTGATTTCAGAAGATTTCAATGTCAATATTCGCAATATATCTTTAGAAACAAACAACGGACTTTTTAAAGGATTCTTCAACGTGCTGGTTTCAAGTACAGAAGATGTAAATATGCTAATCAATAATTTAACAAAAATGAAAGAGATTAATTCAGTCTATCGAATTGAGAACAATCAAAGCAACGAGGAAAATTAGAGAGCTTGATAGCTCCTTACTTGTTGTTAAAACAAAAAAACCGACTCTCTATTTTGAAAGTCGGTTTTTCTGTATAAACAATTCTTAATCTAAGAATCTATTTCTTATTTCCAGCCATAAACAGCTAAATCACCCAATTCTTCTTCAATACGTAGAAGTTGGTTGTATTTTGCCATACGATCTGAACGGCTTGCTGAACCCGTTTTGATTTGTCCTGAGTTAGTTGCAACTGCAATGTCAGCAATTGTAGCATCTTCAGTTTCACCAGAGCGGTGTGAAGTTACTGAAGTGTAACCAGCGCGGTGAGCCATTTCAATAGCATCTAAAGTTTCTGTCAATGAACCGATTTGGTTTACTTTGATAAGGATAGAGTTTGCACAACCAGTTTCGATACCTTTTTTCAAGAAATCAACGTTAGTTACAAACAAGTCATCACCTACTAATTGGCATTTTTTACCAATTTTATCAGTAAGGATTTTCCAACCATCCCAGTCGTTCTCATCCATACCATCTTCGATAGAATCGATTGGGTATTTATTAACCAACTCTTCTAAGTAAGCAGCTTGCTCAGCTGGCGTTCTTTTTTGAGCATCAGCACCTTCAAATTTAGTGTAATCATAAACACCATCAATGAAAAATTCTGAAGAAGCACAGTCAAGAGCAATTGTAATATCTTTTTTGGGTTCGTAACCTGCATTTTTAATAGCAGTTAAGATAGCTTCCAAAGCCTCTTCTGTACCACCTGTTAATGCTGGTGCAAAACCACCTTCATCACCAACAGCAGTGCTAAGACCTTTGTCTGACAATACTTTTTTCAAAGCGTGGAATACTTCTGTTCCCATACGAATACCTTCTTTGAAAGAGCTTGCACCTACAGGACGAATCATAAATTCTTGGAATGCAATAGTAGCATCTGAGTGCGAACCACCGTTGATGATATTCATCATCGGTACAGGAAGAGTATAAGCATTAGTACCACCGATATAGCGATAAAGCGGCATTTCAAGGTAGTTAGCAGCCGCTTTAGCAACAGCCAATGATACTCCTAAAATAGCATTAGCACCTAAATTAGATTTAGTTTTAGTACCATCCAAAGTAATCATCTTGAGGTCAATAGCACGTTGTTCTAAAGCACTAATGCCTTCTAGTGCAGGAGCGATTACTTCATTCACATTTTTTACTGCTTTTTGAACCCCTTTACCTAAATATCTACCTTTGTCGCCATCACGAAGTTCAAGAGCTTCGTGCTCACCAGTTGATGCACCTGAAGGAACAGCTGCACGTCCCATAAAACCTGATTCTAATACTACGTCAACTTCTACAGTTGGGTTACCGCGTGAGTCCAAAATTTCGCGAGCAACAATTTTTTCAATTCTACTCATAATCTTTTTATTAATAATTTACAAAAAATTTTTATACTATACCTATTCTACTTAAAAAAGCGAGTGCAAAGATAATGAAATTTTTCCTTATTTCATAATATCCATAAGCTTCTCTCTCTTTAATTTTATGATTTTCCCATCCCAAGCAAGCAATTTGATTCGATATGCTGTTTGGCAAGAAAGCTCTTGGGTGGGCATAAGTTCGTTCTCATCCAACAAATTGATAGCTGAATAGCTACAATGCTCCTCAATTTGAAGAAATTGAAAAGCTTCATATGGGATATTGATTAAAATCTCTGATGATTTATCGTCAAAATTCACAGCTATCAAAATCAAATCTTCATCCTGCTTTCTAAAATATGCAAAATGTTTGTTGGTATTGAAGTGATGATTTTCAGAATTGGCAAAAACCAAATCGTACATCACGCCGCTACGTATGGCTTTTTCATTCAATGAGAGATTGAGTAATCTTTTATAAAAATCTTGCAAGTCAAGCTGTTCATCTTTCAATTTAGCACCATCAAATTTCCCATCATTAGCCCAATCTTGGATTGAATTAACACCCCAATAATCAAAAATGCTTGTTTTTCCGTCTAATCCACTAAACCCCTCCATATCCATACCCAATTCGCCCAATTCCTGTCCCATATAGAGCATAAAAGGAGCTGTATTCAATGTTGCTGAAACAATAACTGCGGGCTTGGCATACATTCCATCACCACAGAAAAACCCAGATGCAATACGCTGCTCATCGTGGTTTTCTAAAAAATTAAGCATACGGTGTTCAATGCCTTGTAAACTTTGCCAAGCTTGCGTTATACCACGAGCAGGATGATTTCGGGTCAATACTGCTCTCAACAGGTCATATAAACCTACTTTGTCGTAGAGATAATCAAATTTTCCATTTGACAGATAATTATGATATTCAGCCGGATTGTAAACCTCAGCTATAAACAAAATGTCAGGATTTTGTTTTTTGATTTGAGGTATCACCCATCCCCAAAACTCAACGGGCACCATCTCCGCCATATCACAGCGAAATGCATCTACCCCTTTGCTTGTCCAAAACAACAAAACATCCAACATTTTGTGCCAAGTATTCGGAATGGGGTCAAACTGTTTTTGACCGCCTTCCATGTAATTAACACCATAATTCAATTTTACAGTTTCATACCAATCATATTCATTTGGATAAGCCGAAAATTGATCATTCCCGGTAGCTTTAGCGGGTGATTCTTCATATCCTTTCACATCAAAACCCGGTTTCAATGAGTCGTATGGAATATAATAATAGTTATTGAGTGGCGAAAATGCCCATTTTGGATTATCTGTTTCTCCTAAATCAATCACATTTTTGGGTTTGGCATCAGAATAGTAAACTCGTGCAGTATGGTTAGGTACAAAATCTATGATTACCTTCAAGCCTTCTGCATGCGTACGCACTACAAGAGCCTCAAATTCAGCCATCCGATTGGGTACATCTTCAGCTAAATCTGGAGCAACATCATAATAGTCTTTGATAGCATAAGGCGATCCGGCATTGCCTTTGATTACACCCTCAGGGTCTTTATAAATTCCGAATTGCGAATAATCTGTTTTGGTTGCATGCTCGATTATACCTGTGTACCAAATATGAGTTACTCCCAGTCGTTTAATCTCTTTTAGTGATTTAGAAGTAAAACTGTTGAATTTTCCACTTCCATTTTGTTCAATTGAACCATTCTGTTTTCTGTTTCGATTATAATTACCAAAAAGGCGTGGTAACACTTGATATATGATAAATTTTGACATAATTATCTATTCAAAAAATCAATAGCCTATTTTAATTTGTATAAATAAAATTTATAGTTGCAAAACTAAACAAAACTTATCTAATAATGTTATATTTGCAGTTAGTATAGATATTTTTATAATTATAAAAGAGAAATTAAATGGCAACAACAAAATTTCATGGCGAAGTAGCCAATACAAATGGTGAACTTCCCGCAGTAGGATCTAAAGCTCCTGATTTTCGTTTGGTAACAGCTGATTTGAAAGAGGTAACACTAGCTGACTACGCAGGCGAGAAGCTTATTATCAACATTTTCCCTAGCATCGACACAGGTGTTTGTGCTACATCAGTGCGTAATTTCAACAAAATTGCTTCTGAAAAAGGCATCACTGTATTGTGTGTTTCAAAAGATCTTCCATTTGCAGCAAAACGCTTTTGTGGTGCTGAAGGCTTAGATGATGTAATTACAGCTTCTGATTTCCGTTACAACAATTTTGCAAATG